>JANYDX010000313.1 GCA_025363395.1 Verrucomicrobiota bacterium | reverse complement strand
GCGCGTTTCAACGCGCGCTTCTCGACCGCCTCAACGCCATTCCCGGGGTCGACCAGGCCACTCTCTGCACAAACATTCCGCTCTTTTATCTCGGCGGTCCCACCCCTTTCAACGTGGAGGGACAACCGCCGGTCGAGCCAGGCCACGAACCGCTCGTGCAGGACGCTGCCGTTACCGCCAACTATTTTACCGCCTTGCGCATTCCGTTGAAAAGCGGCGATTTTTTTGCGCCGACGCTGACCGAAAACGATCCCGAGGTAGCCATCGTCAACGAAACTTTCGCCCAACATTTCTGGCCGGGACAGAGCGCACTCGGCCATCGAATCCGGCTGCGCGACAAGCACACCTGGATTCAGATCACGGGCGTGGTCGGCGACGTCAAGCTCCTCGGGCAATTCGCCGCGCCGCAAACCCCTCTGCAGCTCTACCGTCCGCTCATCCAGTCGCCCGGCCGCTCCCTGTCAATTGTGCTACGCTCCTCGCTGGCGCCCACGATGCTCACCAAAAGCGTTCGCTCTGCCGTGGCCGCCATCGACCCCGATCTTCCCGTGGCGCAGCCCGGTTCGGTCCGCACCGGATTCGAACAAAATTTATCCAACCTCAACCTCGTCGTGATCAACCTCGGCATTTCCGCCTTCATGGGCCTGCTGATCGCGGGCATCGGTCTCTTCGGCGTAATCTCCCAGCTCACCATGCAGCGCACGCGGGACATCGGTGTCCGCATCGCGCTCGGTGCGCAACGACGCGACATCATGCACCTCATCCTCGGTGGTGGGGTGAAGCTGCTCATGATCGGCATTGTGATTGGTCTGCCGGGATTCTTCGCGCTCACCCGGCTGCTCACCACCGCCATGCCGGAGATGCAATTGCCCGGACTGTGGCTGCTCGCGCTGGACCTCGTGGTCCTCGCCGGCTCGATGCTGCTCGCCTGCTATCTCCCGGCCCGCCGCGCGACAAAAATAAACCCGATGGATGCGCTGCGTGCGGAGTGAAAGGCACCGGCAACTTTCCCCATGCGACTCCTACACCTGACTGTTGGCACGGTTTTACTTCTCAGCCTCCCGGCCAGGGTCAAGGCGAGTCCCGCCTTCGACGCCGCCTACCGCCTCTTCGAGCAGCATCATTTCCGCGAGGCAGAGGCGGCTCTGCATGAGGTGATCAGGGCTGAACCCTCCAACGCCCCGGCCTGCCACACCCTGGCCCGCGCCATGGTGGGCCGCCTCCAATTCGAGAAACCTGCGAAAGAAGAAAACGATGCTGCCGCCAAAGACGTCGCCCAGTGGCTGGCCCGCGCCACCGAGCTGGAGCCCACTAACGCCGCCTATCTGCGTGATTTCGGCATGAGCCAGATCACCGGGGCAACCACGCTCAAGAAAGGCCGGAAAATCCTGGAGCAGGCGCTAGCTCTTGATCCCAAGGACCCGGACATCCACGCCTTCCTCGCCATGATTTATGATGGAGCTCCGTGGATACTCGGCGGCGACATGGACAAGGCGGCCAAGCACCGCAATGCCCTGCAAGAACTGGATCCGACCCGACTGGCAATCGATGAGATGAACCGCCTGCTTTGGGTGGATAAAAATTATCCCGCCGCCTTCAGCCGAAGCGAAGTGCTCCTGAAAAAAAACCCCGGCAGTGCGCTTGGACATTATTTTTTCGGCTATGCCGCGTGCGTGGCGAAAACCAACCTGGAACGCGGCCTGGCCAGCCTGAAGAGAGCCCTGGAACTTCCGCCTCTGACACCGACCGGCAACAGCGCCTACAACGGACCCTTCTCCGCCAGCCCGAGTTATATCTGGGAAAAAATCGGCGAGATTGAGGGCCAGCTCGGCCACGCCGAGGCCTCGCACGCCGCCTACACCACTGCCGTGCAGCTCGACCCGGCAAACTACTGGGCCGCCCAAGCCATCGGCAAAATAAAATCCTGACAAGTCCCCACGACTTCTTTTTTCACCACGCCGCTCAAATTGTCTGACTATTCGCGCTTTTCCTCCCATGAATCCCCTCAAGCATCATCAGGCCCTGCTGCAGGCCAACCGCCGCAATTACCTCGGCCTGCTCGGCGCACTTTCCTTGGGCAGCGCCACGATGTTCGCGGGAGAAATTCCCCTCGATACCACCCGCTGGCACTTGGAAATGAATCCGCGCACCAAGGCGACGATCGAGCCGGTCACCGACAAGAATGGCGTCAGTCACCCGGCCATCCGTTTTCGCGTCGATTACCAAAAGCTCGCCGAAACTAAGAACTATGATCCCGGGATCGTTTTTGTGTCCGATCTCCCGTTTCAAAATGGCACCATCGAAGCGGATCTCATCGGGCCGATTGAACCCGAGGACCGGACCTTTGTGGGCATCGCATTTCGCATCGACCCGGCGAACCTGAAGCAACACGAGCTGATTTATTTCCGTCCCTTCAATTCGGGAACCGATCGACACCTGCACACCGTCCAGTACGTCGCCACGAACACCATCTACGACTGGCCGAACTTGC
>JANYDX010000292.1 GCA_025363395.1 Verrucomicrobiota bacterium | reverse complement strand
TTGCGCAGATCCCAGAGGAAGCGTTCGCTGATCTGCAGGTCGCCGATCACGCGGCCGCCGATCACGGGCAGGTACGGCAGCAGATCGTAGCCGCGCCGTTTTTTGAATTCCTCGCGCAAGCCGGCCGTCCAATTTTGTCCGCCGCCCTCCCAGCTGTCGACGTGCGTGCCGACGAGTGCCGCCTTGCCTGCGGGGCCGACGAGGTCGGTGAGGTGTTTGACGAACGCATTAAAATGCAACGCGGTGGCGGCCTGGCTGAGCTTGTCGGTTTCGGGCCCGCCTTGATCTTTCGGCGTCGGCCCGATCCGGCTGCCGTTGTAGGCGTGGCCAATTCGCAGCAGCGTCCATGGTCCCGGCGGCGCGTTCCATGTGAGTTTTCCCGTGGCGTCCATTTGCGCGGTCACGTCGATGACACGCCCGAGCGGAACGATCGCCTCGGCCGGAGCCTTGGCGTCGAGCGGCGCGCTTTGCACGCCCGTGTAGGCCACCCAGGTTTTCTAGAGCAGCGCTTTCATTGTGAGGCCCGGAAATGAGTAGCGATCCTTGGCCGCGAGAGGTGCTTCGGACATCGCGAGCACGGCGATGTCTCGATAGTCGGAGCGGTCGATTGGCTTCGGCAACACGCCACTCCAACCGGTACCGCCGGTGATCTGCGTTTCGCTCTGAAAAACGGACTGCATGCCTTGTTCCAGCGTCACCCATGGACCACCGCTCCCATAGTAGCCGGCGCCGTTGTTCAAATTGATTTCCAACCCGAGCCGCTTCGCCTCGGCGACGGTGTGCTGGAACATCGCCTGCCATGCTTCATCGAAAAATTTCATGCCGCCGGGCGGCGTGCCTTGATCGACATCCAGGATCAGTACGCCGCCGATGCCGACGCGCTGCATCGCTTCCAAGTCGGCGGTGATGCCTTCGCGCGTCAGATTGCTGCTGAGCCAGGTCCAGTACACCCACGGACGGGCGGACGCAGGAGGATGCACAAATCCCTCGCGCAGGTCCGCGGCGCCGGCCCGAATCGGGAAGGAGGCCGATAGAAGAATCCCGAGCGCGCAAAGGCGAACGACAAGTTGAAGGGGCCACGATCTCATGGGATAAAACGGTCGGGGGTGATTTCGCTATTGTGGGTGGACTGGTGGCCGGAAAACTGGGCGAGAGGTCCTACCCGCCTTCGCCGGACGGCGGCGGGGTGGCCAGGTGTTCGCCGAGATAGACGCGGTAGTTTTTGATGCGGCCGCCGGCATCAGCTGGGCCTTGGCGTGGCGTGTAGCGGAAACCTGACACGCGAACGTTCGCGCCGAGATCGATAACCAGCCGGTGCGGATGTGCGGGCTTCGCGCCGCTCCACTCGGTGTGCCAGTGGTCCGCGGCCTGGCCGTTGATCGCGTTGCTCGCCGAACCGTCCTCGCCCGCGAGCTCTTCGCTGTCCACGTAGGCGATGGTCCAGGCGGATTGGTTCATGATCTTGCCTTCGCCGTCGAGCAGCGCGATTTCGGCGACGGCGGCGTATTCCTTGCCGTCGAAGGCGTCGATTGATTCCAGGCAGAACTGGCGCACGTTCATCGGAGTCGCGAAATGAATTTCCTGCGGCGCGGTCCCCGGCGCAAACATGCCTTCGTGCGCAGGGGCGACGTCCGAGAGCTGCAGCGTGCCGTGCTTTTGCCGGGGGAGCGTGTCCTTCTCAGGACGAAGCTGGTCGAGAACTGGCACCTTCACGCCGACGATCGTCGGTGCTTCGGGGCCGTTCAGATCGAGCACGACGATTTCGTTGGCGCCAGCTTTCATCCAGGGTGCGGGCAGGTACATCGTCTGAGTTGGCCCGATGTTCCAGAAACGGCCAAGGCAGTGGCCGTTGACCCAGACGATGCCAGTGCTCCATTTCGAAACATCCAGGAAAGTGTCGCCGGGCGTAGTCACGTCGAATGAGCCGCGCCAGAAGGCGGGTCCGGTCGCAGGGCCGTCGTGCCACGCGAGCGGCGGCAATGCGGCATCGGCGCCGAAGTCGATGGCGCGAATTTGCCAGTGTTCGAGGGCGAGCGGTGCGCCGTTCTTCGGCAGAAAGCGAACGGGGCCCTGGAGGCCTTTTCGATCATGAACTTCAACGCCGAAGTTGACGCGCGCGATGGTGTAGACGAGCACCTCAAGGGTGACGGGCTGGGCTCGAGCAGGAAGATCCACGCGATTGCTGCGAACGCGCGTGTCGATTGTGCCCGCGGGTTGACCGTCGATAAAAATCCAGGCGAGATCGCGGACGAGTGCGGCTTGGAGCGTGCCGGCCGGGCCGGCGGGAAGCGTGGTGCGGTAGGCGATGAGTCCGCGGCTGATGCCGTAGGCTTCGATGTTGCGTGGGGAAATGTCCCTGATGGTTGCGGCCGGAAGGTTGGCGAGGACCGGCGCGGATTGAGTCAGGGTGAACGCGGGAATCGCGATGGCTGGCAGCGGCGCCGGCGGATCGGGGAGGGTTTCGCCGGGCAGCAGGTGGGGTTTGATCACGTCGCGGAATTGCGCGAATTTTTCGCCGACCCAACCGGCCTCCGTGATGGGCGCGTCGTAATCATAGCTGCTGGTGTCGGGCTTGAAGGGTCGGTCACATCCGCCCCATAAACCAAACGTCGTGCCGCCGTGCGCCATGTAGAGGCTGAAGGAACCGTTGGCCTTCAGCATATAGTTCAGATCGCGCAACACGCCTGGGGTGTCGCCGCGCCGGTGCGGCGAGCCCCAGGTGTCGAACCATCCCGGATAAAATTCGCCGCACATCAGTGGTCCTTGCTGCACCTCGGCCAGCGCTTTGAAGCCGGCTTCCGGATTGGAACCGAAGTTGGCTACCGTGAAAAGTTCCGGCAGGTACGAGCGGACGATCTCGCTCGTGGGATTGCAGGCGAAGAGCGGTACGGTGAAACCCGCGTCGAGCACGGCCTGGCGAATCGTGCGCATGTAATCGGCGTCGCGGCCGAAGTAGCCGTATTCATTTTCCACCTGCACCATGATGATTGGGCCGCCACGCGTGACTTGGAGCGGGCCGAGCACCCGGCCGACCTCGTTGAGCCAGCGGCGCGCCGGCTCGATGAAGCGCGGATCGCGGGTGCGCAGAAA
>JANYDX010000283.1 GCA_025363395.1 Verrucomicrobiota bacterium | reverse complement strand
TACGAATGGAAGGAATCCGAGGCCGGCCCGCCCCGGAAATACTATAAACTGACGGTCAAGGGCCGTGAGCAACTGCGGGAGACCTTGGACTATTGGCAGAAGATCAGCGGCACCGTGAAGAGCCTGGGCCAGAAGTAGCATCGCAAAGAATCAACGCACCCATCCATGAACCGAGTAATTACCATAAATCTCAACGGCAATTCATACCAGTTGGAGGAAAGCGGTTATGATGCCTTGCGCGCGTATCTCGACAACGCCGAGCGCCGGCTTAAAGACAATCCGGACAAGGACGAGATCATCGCCGACATCGAGCAGGCGATCGCGGACAAATTCCGTGCTCTGCTGGGGGCGAACAAAAATGTCGTAATCACCAGGGAAGTGGAAAGTGCGCTCGAGGCCATGGGACCGGTGCAGGATGCAGGCACTTCCGACGACCAGGCCTCTGCCGGGGCCGGCGCCGGGAGCCAACCCCGCACCGCTGATCAAAGCAGTGACGCGCCCGGAACCAGGGCAGGGGACGAGTCGTCCGGTCCCGTCAAGCGGTTGTTTGTGATTCAGGAGGGCGCGATGCTGGCCGGTGTTTGCAACGGGCTCGCCGCCTATTTCAATCTTGATGTGACGATTATCCGTCTCCTTTTCGTCATCCTGACTTTTTTCTGGGGCACCGGAGCGTTGGTTTATCTGCTCATGGCGTTCATCGTTCCGACTGCCTGCACCCCGGCGGAAAGAGCTGCTGCATCGGGCGGCGCCGCCACGGCCCAGGAATTCATCCGACGGGCTAAGGCTGGCTACTATGAGGGCATGAAGGCCTTTCAGGGCAAGCACGCGCGACGGGAGTGGAAACGGAAGTTCAAACAGCAGATGCGGGGCTGGCAGCAAGGGTCGCACCATTACCGGCATGGTCATAACTATCACTGGAAGCCGCAGTGGGCTCCGCAATCGCCGTATCCGTGCGGACCGGGTTTCGTTTTGCCGTTGTTCTGGTTGGTCAACGCGCTGATCACGGTGGTCGGACTGTATGCGATTTTCTCACTCGTGAAAACCGGTGCGGTTTTCGGTCTGGCGTTGCCGGCCGGTGTTCCGCTCTGGATCGGCATCGTTGCTTTGATCGTGCTTTGGAATGTTTTGGCCTGGCCGGTCAAGGTCCTGCATTGGGGTGCTTCCTGCGATCTCGGGCACCGGCCTCGCTTGCACGGTCCCTTTGGTGCGTTCGGAGATTTCCTCGTCGGGCTTTGTTTTTTAGTGCTGGTCGTCTGGCTGGCCGACCGTTACCTGCCTCAGGTTCATGAAGCCTTGAAACAACTTCCGCCCTTGCTACAGCAAGCCTTGGATTCGGTGCAGCGGTGGTTGGATCGGCACTGATTTATTAATCCCCGACGACAGTTCAGCCGATATTTCGGCGACGTCCCGCCGGGAGCGGAATAGAGGGAATTAGGCTTTCGTCTCTGGACTGAGGGAGTACATTGGAACAAGCTTAAGCCGCCGCGTTCACTGATTGGACGTTGGTTTTCTTTCGTCATTATTCTACATGGCTCGCGCTAATCCTCCCACTTCCGTCCTTCCTGGCGTCCCGGGGAAAATTCTGAACGAGGTTGCTTTCCGCCATACGTTGCGGCGGGCGACTCTCACCCTGTTGGTCGCATTGGTGGTGCCTCTGATCGTGTCTTTGGGCTTGGTGGGCTTTCTCAGCCGATCCGCTCATTGGGTGGATCACACGGATCGAGTCATCGCGGCGGCAAATGCGGCGGAAAAATTTCTCGTGACGATGCAGTCGGGATTTCGCGGGTATCGCCTGATGAAAGATCCACGGTTGCTGATACCCTATGCCACCGCACGCGACGCGCTGGAACCCCAGCTACTGGAATTGACGCAGCTGGTTTCCGACAATCCCCGCCAGCGGGAAAGAGTTGCCCAGTTTCAAATCGACGCCACGGCATGGACCAAGAGGACGGAAGAGTCTCTGGCGCGCATCAAGGCGGGTGGTACTCCGGATAGTGAACTGACCTACTTGCTGGCTTCCCGGAAAATGATCGACACCGCCCTGACGAATGGGAATGCGCTGATCAATGAAGAGGAACAGCTTCGGATCCTCCGCCAAAATACCTTGGACCGGGTGGTGACGAGTCTCGCTGTTTTATTTTCGATCTCCTCTTTGGTGGGAATTCCAGCTTTGGCTTTCTGGTTGCAAAGATTGTTGCGGACCATCGGCCATTCCTACCAGGCCAGCTTGAATGCCGCCACCCGACGAGCGTCTGAGCTGCAGGTTACAATCAGCTCGATTGGCGATGCGGTGGTGGCCACGGATGCCGAGGGACGCGTGAATTTTCTCAATCCGGTAGCGGAAGTTCTCATGGGCTGGTCGAGCGCGGAAGCGCACGGTCGCAAGCTGCGGGAAGTTTTTGAGATCTTCCACGAGGGGACCGGGGCGCCGGCTGAGAATCCGGTGGAACGGGCCCTGCGCGAGAACAGGGTGGTCGGCCTGGCCAATCATACCGTTCTGCGCTCGCGAGGCGGGCGCGAATATCCCATTGAGGACTCGGCTGCTCCCATCCGGGGTCAAGCGGGCGAAGTTCTCGGCGTGATTCTTGTGTTTCACGATGTCGGTGCGAAACGCCAAACGGAGCGTTTGCTTGAACAGAGCGAGCGGCGTCTCGCCTTTCTTAACGATTTGGGTGAGGCCACCCGTTCGCTGGTTGAACCGGTTGAAATCATGCAAGTCTCCACCAGACTTCTGGGCACGCATTTGCAGGTTTCACGTTGCGCCTACGCCGATGTCGTTGCTGGCACGAACCGATTCAGCATTTTAGAAGACTATACCAAGAACTGTGAAAGCACCAAAGGAGATTACAGCCTGGAATTGTTTGGTCCTCACGCTGCAGGGGAAATGGATGCCGGACGCACCTTGGTGCTGAAAAATGTGGAGACAGAACTCGCCGAAGACACCGGTGCGGTGATGTTCCGGGCCATCGCAGTCAAGGCCATCGTCTGTCGTCCGCTCATAAAGCAGGGCCAGCTTCGGGCGATGATGGCAGTCCACCAGACCACTCCCCGTCAATGGACGGAAGCGGAAATCAAGCTGGTGGACGATGTGGCCGAACGCTGCTGGTCGACGATCGAACGCGCTCGAGCCGAAACAGCGGTGCGGGCCGCGAAAGCGCAGGCGGAAGAGGCGGCGCGCAACGTGGCTGAATCAGCCGAACGCTTCCAGCTCATCTCCGGCATGGTCTCGCTCCAATTTTGGACGGCCAAACCGGGTGGTGACCTTGATTTTGCCAATCGGGAATGCGCGGAATATTTTGGGGCGGATCTGCAGCGTGACGTTCTGGGCAGCGCGTGGGGCCAGTTTGTGCATCCGCAGGATCTTCCCGTGGCCTTGAAATGCTGGCAGTCGGCGCTCTCCACGGGCGAGCGCTATGAAGTGGAATTCCGCCTGCGTCACCGGAGCGGGTTGTATCGCTGGTTTCTCGTGCGCGCCGTGGCCATGCGCGACAATCAGGGTGCGGTGGCGAAATGGTTTGGGACGAATACTGACATTGATGATTTGAAACTGGCGCAGGCGGCGGCAGAACAATCCAGCCGGGCCAAAGGCGATTTTCTCGCCGCGCTCTCCCACGAGTTGCGCACACCGCTGACTCCTGTGCTGATGACCGCCGCCGCTTTGCGTGAGGATGAACGGCTGCCGGCTGACGTGCGCGAACAACTCGGAATGATGGAGCGCAACATCGGGCTGGAGGCACGGCTCATCGACGATCTGCTCGATCTGACCAGCATTGAACGCGGTAAGCTCCATTTGCGGGCGGCGCCGTGCGATGCCCACTCCCTCATCGGTCTGGCGGTGGAAATTGTGCGGGATGATGCTCTAACCAAGGGAATTTCCATTGAACGTAATTTTCGGGCCGGTCGGAGCGGGCTGGTCGCGGATCCCTCGCGCTTCCAGCAGGTCATCTGGAATTTGCTGCGGAACGCGGTGAAATTTACTCCGCGCGGCGGGCTCATTACGATCAGCACCAGTGAAAAAAATAACGGGGAAGGCCTGCCTTGGCTGCAGATTTCCGTCAGTGACTCCGGCATTGGAATTCCGCCCGATATGCTGGAAAGAATATTTCGTCCTTTCGATCAGGGCGGACTTGCCGGCGATCACCGCTTCGGGGGTGTCGGGTTGGGTCTGGCCATTGCCCGCGCGGTGGTGGATTTGCATGGGGGCAGAATTAGCGCCTCCAGTGAAGGCCCGAACCTTGGCTCGACTTTCGTGGTGGAATTGCCGGGCGCGACCCCGCCCCCGCACGGGGTTTCCGATCCCTCCCAATTGTCCCTTCCGATTGGATCAGGTTCAATTCCGCCCATTTCACTTTCACCGGCCCCCGCCAGGCCATCCCTTCGGTTGCTGGTCGTGGAAGATCATGAAGCGACTTTGCAGGTTTTGCTCCGACTCCTTACCCGGGAGGGCCACCGCGTGGTTTCCACCCGGACGATCGCGGAGGCGTTCGCCGCGGCGACTGTGAATACTTTTGATCTCGTGATTTCTGATTTGGGTCTGCCGGATGGCACCGGGACGGAGTTGATGCAGAAGCTGCGATCAACCTACCGCCTGAAGGGTATCGCACTGAGCGGTTACGGCATGGAGGAAGATATGGCGCGTTCCCGCGATGCGGGATTTATTGCTCATCTCATCAAGCCGGTGGATTTCTCCCAACTGAAGCGGGCACTTGATACGTTGAATTTAGACAGTCTCCGGCCCGAGATTCTCACGGACTAATAGAACACATTCCGGTCCAGTGACCGGTACTGAATGGCCTCGAGCAGGTGGTTGGACTCGATGCGCTCTGCAGCGGCGAGGTCGGCGATGGTGCGGGCCACTTTCAAAATACGGTCGTAAGCCCGCGCGGAGAGTGAGAGCTGTTCCATCGCTTGTTGGAGGAGATCGCCGAGCTTGGCGTCGATCGCGCAATATTTTTTGACCTGCGGCACCGACATGCGCGCGTTGGCGGTGATCTTTCCGCCGGTAAGACGGTTCAACTGGATCTGTCTGGCGCCGGCGATGCGCTGCCGGATTGCGTCCGAGGATTCACCGGGGCGGTCATTACGCAACTCGGCAATGGAAAGCGCCGGGGCCTCGATGTGCAGATCGATGCGGTCGAGCAACGGTCCGCTGATGCGCGCGCGGTAGCGCTGGATTTGCGTGGGCGAGCAGCGGCATTCGTGTTTGGAATCGCCCAAATATCCGCATGGACACGGTTTTGTATATTCACTGATAGAGTGGGTCTTGCGTGGATTTTAGATTACCGACCAGTTCCCGAATTGAATCCCAGGGCGTGGTTTCCGCACCAAGTTTTTGTTTCCATGCCGGGCAAATGCCTGTAGTGATGTATTTTGGAC
>JANYDX010000225.1 GCA_025363395.1 Verrucomicrobiota bacterium | reverse complement strand
TCCTCCTCTTCATCGCCAAGCCGCGTTACCACGACGCCATCCGTGCCGCCGTCGGCGGACGCCCCTCCGTCAGCCTCCGGGTCAACGCACCGGGTGCGCAGATCATTTTCTCGCAGCGGTAAAACGGGCCCTCCCGCCATGCGTCAGGTTCACCTCTGCGACCCGCAGCTTCACGGTCAGGGCGGGCATTACCTCCACCACGACACACAGCTTGTCCGCGAGCTCCAGCGGCGCTGTCTTCCCGTGGCGCTCTACGGACGGCGCGGCTGCAGCGTTTCTTGCGCGGGGGTTATTCCGGAGCAGATTTTTTCGCACGACATCTTCCAGGAAGCCGCGACTGATGCGCAGGTCTGGGCCATCGAAAACTTCCAAACTATCAACCAGGCTTTTCTCGCCGACCTTTGTCAGCTCGGACCCGAGCGCTTCACGGCGGACGATCTGGTTTATTTTCCCAATCTTCTCCAAAATCAGCTCTACGCCGTGGCGCTCTGGCTGGGGCGGATGCCCGCTGATCGCCGACCCGCTGTGGCAGTCATGCTGCGCTACCTCAACCACGCGATGGACTATGTGCAGGCGCGTGCGAATAAGGAGCACATTGCCCACTTCTACCGCTTCGCCGCCCGGGCGCTCCATGGCGTGCAGCCTCGCACTGTGCTCTGCGCCGACACCCGGGAGCTTGCCATGGCCTATCAAAAAATCATGGGCCTGCCCGTGCTGGAGCTACCAAATCCAATGGACGCCTCGGATCTGCTGGCGCAGGCCACGGCCCGTTCCGCCAATGCGCGACCGACAGTCGTCTATCAGGGTCACACCAGTGCGCTTCGCGGCCTGCATTTTTTGCCGGAGATCATTGAACGCTGTGCTACTTTGCAGCCCCGACCGCGATTCATTGTTCAAATCCAGAGCCGTGAAGCGGCGGCCGCCCAGCTCGGGCCCACCTTGCAACGGCTCGAACAGCTTGCGGCCACCGGCGATGACGTGCGCCTGGTCAACGGCGCGCTCAACCCCACCGACTATTATGGCCTGCTGAGCGAGGCCGATATTATTTTGCTGCCCTATGCCCCCACCTTTTACGGCCATGGCTCGTCGGGCGTGTTCACTGAATCCGCCTCGGTGGGCAAAGTGATCGTGGTCTCGCCCGATACGGTGCCCGCGCGCCAGGGCCGCGAGTACGGACTCGGTGTGGTCGCCGCCACGAAATGGACGCCGACCGCGATGGCCGCCGCGGTCGCCGTTGCACTGCGCGATCTGCCCGCCCTGCAAAAAAAAGCCGCCGACGGAGCCGCCCGCTTCCGCCACGAGCAGTGCGCATTCGCACTCTGGGAAAACCTCCTCGCGAATATTCCCCAAACGGTAGCGGTGCGTGCGGCTTGAGCTTCTTCAAAATGCATTAATCCAGCGCGGCAATTTTTTCCTCTCTTCTCCGATAAAATCTACCGTGGCCCATTCGAGATAAGATAGTTTGCCCGGAAAAATTCTTCTCATTGTCGATTATCGGTTTACATGCGTTTCATTTTCGCTGGCCCGCTTGTTGCTAAATCAGTTCTGCAATGCCCATCACCGTTAACCTCCCCGTGGCAAAACCGGCCGCCCACGCCTGGATCACCGTGGCAGCAACAGTCTAAAAACCATGCGCATCGGCCTCGATCTCGACCACACGATCATTCGCTACGACGCGCTGTTGCACGACGCCGCCGCCGAGCGGGGATTAATTCCCGGCCGCGTCACGCCCGACCAGACCAGCGTACAGGCTTATGTACAACGCCACCACGGCGACGACGCGTGGACCTTGCTGCAAGCGAAGGTTTATGGCCCGCTGCTGGAGCGCGCCCAGCCATTTCCCGGGGTCGATTCATTTTTCCGCCACTGCCGCGCCGCCGGTTTTGAAATAAATATTTTCAGCCACAAAAGCCAGTTCCCTGCCCTCGGGGCCCGCTGTGATTTACGGGTCGCAGCCCTGAACTGGTTCGAAAAACAAGGTTGGTTTGCTGACGACAGCATCGGACTTTCGCCGGCCCAGGTGGAATTTCACGACACGCAAAGCGCCAAGATCCGCGCCATCGCGAGACGGGGTTGCGATATCTTTGTCGATCATCGGCCGGAAATATTCGCCGAGCCGGAATTTCCGCCACCCACGGTACAAATACTTTTCGACCCCGGACACATTTACTCCGCGACTCCCAACTCGAAACCCGCCCGCAGCTGGCGCGAGATCGAAGAGGCCGTGTTCTCGCCTGTTCCCGCATGACCACCGCGACGCACGCCGAAACCGTGGCGCAGGCCACCCAGCTGCTCAAGCTCGCCGGACTGAGCCACAAGATCACCTCCGTGACTCCGCTGTCGGCCGAGCGCACCAATCGTGTTTATCGCGTGGAGAGCACGGCTGGGGTTCATTTGCTGAAACGCTATTTTCAACACCCGCGCGATTCGCGCGACTCCCTCGGACAGGAACTCGCATTTCTACGCCACCTGGAGTGGGTCCGCTGCGTGACGGCACCGATCGCCTTCGCCGCGCTGCCCGCAGCCAATGTGGCCCTGCTCGAGTTCATTGAAGGCACCGCCCCTCGCCTCGATCAGATCGATGAGGATGCCATTGACCAGGCGATCAATTTTTTCCGCGAATCTAATTCCGCCCTCGACCACCACTCCACCTTCGCCCTGCCTCTCGCCGCAGAGGCCTGCTTCTCGATTGCGGGGCACCTCGAAAGAATCCAACAGCGCGTTGACCGCCTGGGCCAGATGTTCGACGAGGACGAGATCGATGTCGCGGCAAAATGTTTCGTGAACGACGAACTCGCCCCCGCGTGGCAGGCGGTGCGCAGGGAGATCTACGCCGAATGGCCCGGTCCCGGGGAATACTCCGCGCCACTCCGTGCCGAGGAGCACTGTTTATCGCCTTCCGACTTCGGCTTTCACAATGTGCTGCGCGAAAGCAACGGCCGCCTGCGCTTCATCGACTTCGAATACGCCGGGTGGGACGACCCCGCCAAACTGATCTGCGATTTCGCCAATCAGCCCGACATGCCTCTCCCACGCGCCCTGATTGATCGTTTCCAGCAGGCGGTGATCGCCGACCATCATAATCCCGCGGCGCTGGCCCATCGCGTCGCCGCGCTCGAACCGCTTTATCAGGTCAAATGGACGTGCATTTGTCTGAACGATTTTCTGGAAACCGGTCACAGCCGCAACCAGTTCACCACCGGCGGGGTCAGGGAAAGCCAGCCACGGCGGCAACTTCAGCTCGAACGCGCCCGCCAGATGCTCGCGCGCACCACGTCAAATCTCCTGCCCCAATCCAATCACTAAATTCAGACTCCGGCGGAATGCCCGCAATTGGGCGACTTCCCTCCAACACTCCACCAGTCGCAGCAAACTTTATCGCTCATGCTGAACCGAAAAACCATTTACCGCCCTACCTGTCCCCTGCTGAAACCAGCCCCCCATGAACTCTGACCCACTCAGTCAGCGGCGGATCGCAGGCCGAGATTAGCCTGCTTTTCCTTCTCGTTTTGCCAGGGCCCGCCGTGATCGCGGGCCAAAATGACCCGTCCCGCCTTGTCCTTGTCGAGGACGTAGTCGGCAAATTGCTGTGTGGTCCAGTTGTTGACGTAGCCTCCGCCAAGTTCCTCGCTGTCGATCTGGCGCCGGCTCGCAATCAAGATCAGCGGAATCCGGTTCTCGTTTGAAAGTTCAATCGCGGCGTCGACACATATTTTGCTCATCGGTCCGACCCCGAGCAGCGTGCAACGGCGCTGCAGCATCCATTTTTCAAGTATTGTTCGATTCATAGCGTCCACTCTCCAGCTGTTTTGACTTTCCCAAGAGGCAAACTTTCCGGGTCATAGGGTTCGAAAAAGGTTTCGAGCAAGTGCAGGCACGCTTCCGCCACGGCACGATCTCCGCCCGAACGCTGGGTAATGTATTTGGCGTGGGCTTTGGCCAGTACGTCCGCATTCGCGGGGGCGATCGCATAGCCAACTTTCCTCATCACGTAGTGATCGAAAATTCCGTCACCCATGTAGATCACCTCACCCAGAGGGTAACGCTCCGCGATCCAATCAACTCGCCTGATGGTGCTCACCAGATCCAGGGGGAACTTCATGTCATCCACGATACGTTTGCGGCTGATGTCGTAGCCTTTCTTATCCCCGGTCACAAACCGGACTTCCACGTAGGGTTTGAGGAGTGCCAGCGCATCGTTATCATCCGCGCCAAACACCTTCATGACCTTGCCTTCGGCGGAATAAAAAAACTGGCCCGTGGTCAGCACGCCATTCACATCAAGAATGAAGGTTTTCATGACTTTGCTGCTGTTGGACGAACTACGGTTGGCAATGCCGGCCCCATGAGGCATTGGATGAAATTCTGCGGGTTGTGGTAGCCACGAAACTGTTTGCCCAGCTCACTGGCGGCAGCGGCATGGATCTTGAGATTGCTCAAAGTCGAGAGGACCGCGCGCACCAGATCCTCTGCGTTGCCCGAGTTGAAACCCTCCCCGGCCCGGGATTCCTTGAGTTGTGCGCTCATCCAGGAATTGCGCGGCACAACCACGGGCTTACACGCACAGATGGCCTCTACAAATGGCCCGGAAGTACGGGCGCGATAGGTCGCCACGTCGTAGGGCAATAGAACCAAGTCGGCACTATCCAGCAGCACCTGGTAAGCGTCGGTCGAAAGCGGAGTTTTGATCAAATGGACCTGCGGGAGCTTCAGCCGGTCGAGTTCGTCGATCACGAGCGCCATCTTCTGGTGATAGTGACTGCTGATGAATGCCTGAAAAACGAATTCCACTGAGGAGAAGGAAGCGTGGGCCGCACAGGCGCGGACGACGGCGGGAAGGAGTTCAAATCCCTTTTCATCGCGGGCATCACCCATATAAACGATTCGTATTTTCCCGCTGGCCTTGGGGGGAATAGTCGGTGGGAAAACCGCCGGCAGTGGGTGGATGGTATGAGGAATGGGCAAAACCTCAATCGGCCTGTGGGCAAAGGCCCCGTATTCCTTTGCCAGTTCAGCACTGTCCGTCGCCAGGCGCACCGCACCGCTGAAGTCTGCCATCACCAGCTTCTCGATCGCCAAGGCGTACAAGTCGGACGTCTCTTTATCCACGCCTGTCTTCCGTTCCGAGATGGGACCGGTCACGGAGTAGATCGAGTAACGCAGAATTAGCACAAATTTCAGCGTGCGATGAAGAGGATGCTTCAGTAAAAAGAGCGCGAGCCCGAGCATCTGCCGTGGCGTGGCATTGGGCAAAAAAACCAAATCGCCTGGACGCGCTTTCTTAGACAAGCCGGCTTCGAGTTCTTTTGCAAAATGGTCGTTCGAGAGCAGCAGATCATAAATCGACCGGAGATTCCCCCAGTCCGCAGGAAAGGGATTGAGCGTACTGTCTTCATGAATTCCCTGGGAGAACTCACCGGTGGCAGACAGTTCCGCGAGAACATCCGCTGGTGCCGTCCGCTTCACCAAGGCGAAAAATGAACTGCTCTCCGCCGCACACTGCTCTTTCAGCGCCAGGGCATAATTGAAATGATGTCCGATCCTATCCGAAAGATTATTGTCGATCAGAAACAGGGACCGGGTGGTTTTGGGCTCCGAGGATTTTGGACGTTTCAGGAGACGGCTGATAATGTCGCCGTAAGGCTGGAAATGCTCCCGGAAATCAAGACTGAGCGCACAGGCCCGGGCATTTTTTGAAAAACTCTGCCGCAATTCCCCATCCGCCAGCAGGCGACGGATACTGGCCGGAAAATCCGCTGGCTCGGCGACTATCAACAGTTCCTGTCCATGAGTGACGGAATATCCCCGGGCGCCCGTGGGGGTGGAGACGACCGGCTTGCCATGGATGAAGGCCTGAAATGTCTTGACCGACTGCCCGGTTCCGCGCGTAAGCGGAATTAAGACGACCCGCGCCCCGCGATAAAGCGTGTCCAGAAACTCATCGGTGACGGGGCCGACCGACACAAAGTTCCCCTCAACCATCGTCGCGCAGCAATTTCCCGCCACGACAAATGCAATGTCGGGCAATTGTTTCGCGATGAGTCGGACCTCGGCCGCTGCCGCGGTGTTCGGACCGTGAGCACTACCCACGAAGAGACAGTAATGGGCCGCTTTAAGACTGAGCCTCGTGCGCACGGACTCCCGACTTTCGTCTTCGTGGCCCGGGATCACACTGAGCGCGTCACCGGTATTCAGCACGGTCACACCCTTCAGACCAAATTGAGCAAAAGCATTTCGCTCCTTCTCGTTACAGAACACCAAGGCGTCGGCGAGTTTGAGTGCCTCGATCTCTTTCTCCTTTAACCGTTCTTTCGCCCGGGGGTGGACCCCGTGCAGTTCATAAAGCATATCAAGACAGGTCACGACCAGCGGCATCTGCCATTTTTTGCAATATTCAGACAGCAGTGGGGCGTACATCGGGTACTCACAGGTCACAATGTCCTGGTGGCCGAGAATCTCATCCAGCCAGGGCCCCACCTTCGGATTGGTCAGGTACAAGCCCTTCTCGTACCGCAGCAGAAAATCCAATTCGGTCGGAGAGTATTGTTTCAACTCCGGCATGGAGCGCACCGAGGCCGTAATCCGCGCGAGCGCGACCGGAGTATTGAAGACCGTGGGCTCGCCAAAATAGCGGACGGAGACATTCTGGAAATCGGCGTTGTTTCCCTTTTCCATGAAAGCAAGGGTGACCTCCGCTCCTTCTTCCAGAAGGAATTTCCATAGGCAGC
>JANYDX010000219.1 GCA_025363395.1 Verrucomicrobiota bacterium | reverse complement strand
TTTGTTACAGGAATCACGGGACAGGATGGCTCCTACCTCACGGAACTTCTCTTGGAGAAAGGCTATGTAGTCCTTGGCTTGGTGCGGCGCGCCAGCACCATGAACCGCGGTCGCATTGACCACCTGCACCCCTACGAGCATGGCCCAAACCAAAGGCTGTTTCTGCACTACGGCGATCTCGCCGACAGCGTTTCCCTGGTCAAGCTGCTCTATTCCTTGCAGCCCGACGAGATTTACAATCTCGCGGCGCAGAGTCATGTGCGAGTGAGCTTTGACATTCCAGAATACACCGCCGATGTCACCGGCGTCGGTGCCGCCCGCATTCTTGAGGCCATCATCGAATCCGGCATCGGCAAGAAAGTGCGCTATTACCAAGCTTCATCCTCGGAAATGTTCGGCAAAGTTCAGGAAGTTCCCCAACGCGAGACCACCTCACTCTATCCACGCTCGCCCTACGGTTGCGCCAAGGTTTTCGCCCATTGGCTGACGATCAATTATCGCGAATCCTACAATCTTTTCGCCTGCAGCGGCATTCTCTTTAATCATGAATCGCCGCGCCGGGGCGAAAGTTTTGTCACCCGTAAAATTTCCCTTGCTGCCGCCCGCATCAAGCTGGGACTGCAAAAGGAACTGGTGTTGGGCAATCTGGACTCCAAACGCGACTGGGGCTACGCCAAGGAATATGTCGAAGGTATGTGGCTGATGCTGCAACAGGACAAACCCGACGACTATGTCCTTGCGACCAACGAAACCCACACGATTGGCGCATTCCTCGACGCCACCTTTAGCCGGCTCAATCTCGACTGGCACGACTACGTGACATTTGACGAACGTTTTCTGCGCCCTGCGGAAGTGGACCTTTTGATCGGTGACTACTCAAAAGCCCACCAACACCTCGGCTGGGAACCCAAGACTCGGATGAAAGGCTTGGCCGAACTGATGGTCGATGCCGATCTGGCGCTTATTGGCAACACTTCAACTGACGCCCCCTCCCGGTTTCAGTCCCTTGTGGTCTAGGGACATTTCCGTTCCAGTCGAACCCACCAGCAGCGTCTCCTTTATCAGTTTCAGGCCGAAGCGAGCGTCGGGCTATCGAAGCAAACGCAAATGAAAAGCCGCCCGCCTAGCGAATTCGATCCAGTATCGACGCGCGTCCAGACCAACGGCGATTCTCCCCGGCGCCCGCTGCGGATGGCGGTCGATTTATCTTGGCTGCGTCCAGGGGGCGAAGCCGGGGGCATCAAGCCGTTTGCCTTTGAGTATCTACGCGGACTGGCCGCACTTGAGGCCGACCGGCTCGTCCTCGTTTACCTGACCTGGTCCTCCTCCCACGCCGAGGTCCGGCTGCTCGCGCGAACACAGGATGAACTGGTCTGCGTCCGCCACACTGAGGCGGAATATCCGGTTGCTCCAGGATACTGGCGACGCAATGAACAGTTTATCCCCATCCCTCCGGCTGATTTACTCCTCCGCCTTGAGGTCGATTTATTGTACATTCCGATCGGGCCACCTGAGTTTGCCTGCCCCGGAATCCCAACCATTGTGACTATAGCCGATTTGCTGCATCGTGACTATCCGGCAACGCTGACCTGGGAAAACAATGCGATGCGAGAAACCATTTTCAGGTATCTCATCACTCTATGCGACCGCTTTCAGTGTATCTCCCACCACACCGCCAATCGACTGCACCAGCACTTTGGCGTACCATTGGCGCTGACATTCTGCTCCTACATCCCCATTCATCAACGATTCGAATCTGCCGGAGAGGTGAACTTGGCGCGTTTGGTCGCTCCGCCCTATTTTTTTTATCCAGCAAATTCCTGGAAACACAAAAACCATGAGACCCTGCTGGTCGCTTACCACTACTATAGTGCCCAATCCCGAACCGGGCCAACTTGGAATCTAGTTTTAACCGGTCATGACGACGAACGGATGCGCCAGATTATTGGAGTCGCCAAAAATCTTGGACTTCAGAATCGCGTGCATTTCTTGGGGCACCTGCCCGACGATGCATTCGTCCGAGTCTGGCGGCAGGCCGGCGCACTAATTTTCCCTTCCCTTCACGAGGGTTTCGGAATCCCCCTCCTTGAGGCCATGCATTTTGGCGTTCCCATCCTGTCCAGTTATGAGGGATCCCTGAGCGAGATTGCGAATAATTCCGCACTTTATGCCGACGCACGCGACCCGGTCGCATGGGCACTCGCGATGAACCGCCTCTCCACTGACGAAACTCTCCGATCAGACTGTATCGCCCGAGGCCACCAGCGACTGGCCCAGTTCTCTCTCGCCGATGAAATCGCTGAGTTCAGGGACGTGGTAGTGGCCGTTACAGCGCAACGCTCTTTCCAGCACTGGCACAAAGGAATCAACGCCGATGGATGGGTAGAAAAAATAGCGATCCTTTGTCTTCCAGCTTCAGATGGGCCACTACGCCTTACCCTGAGACTCGGCGTTAAATCCACAGCCGGAAGACTGGAAATCTTCGTTGGAACGACTCCGTTTGGTAGTTTTGATGTTCACACCGGGGTTATCACTCACATTGAACTAGAAGTGAATTCTTGGCATCGATCACTGGTGCTTAAAGTACCGGAATATAGTGAAGAAAAAAGGGCGAACTATGGG
>JANYDX010000208.1 GCA_025363395.1 Verrucomicrobiota bacterium | reverse complement strand
GAATCGCTTCATCGCCCGCTGTTGATTTTCAAACTGACCGCCCCACGTCATGAAGTAGCCGGTGGGCAATTTCACGGCGGCATCGATCCTTTGCTTGGCCTCCTGGACAAAGCCGCCGAGGTCACGATCGGTGACGTTGGCGGAGATGATGACCCGGCGTTGCGCCATATCGCGGCTGATCTGCGACGGTCCTTCCGCAAGGTAGATTTTGGCGAGCTGGCCGAGCGGGATGTGTGCACCGCTGGGCGACGTAATGAGGATACTGCGAATAGGCTCGATTTCGTTGCGGGCGCTCTCGGGGAAACGGACCGCGAGGCCGAAGACTTTCATGCCTTCGTAAACCTTGGTGGCCTCCTTGCCGCCGATGGCGACCTCGACGACATCCTGTACGTCGGAGACGTTGATGCCGTAACGGGCAATTTTCGTGCGATCAATCTCGATGCGCAGGTAGGCGAGACCGCTGATTTTTTCGACGCTCACATCGGCGGCACCGCGCACTTTGTTCAACACGCGGGCGACCGCTTCGCCCTTGGCGGTCAACACATCGAGGTCATCGCCGAATATCTTGATGCCGATGGTGGACTTCACACCGCTGACCAGTTCATCCACGCGCATGGCGATGGGCTGGGTGAAGCTGGTGGAGATGCCGGGGATCTCGGCCACGGCCTCGCGCATTTTGGCGACGAGTTCATCCTTGGTCTTCGCCGTCGCCCATTCGGTATAGGGTTTGATCATCACGTAGGTGTCGCCCAATTCGACGCCCATCGGGTCGTTGGATTTTTCGGCGTGACCGGTGCGTGAAATCACCGTGATGACCTCGGGGAACTTCATCAGCACGGCCTCGACCTTCGTCGCGAGTTCGGCGGATTGAGCGACCGAGATGCTCGGCAGACGCGCGACGCTCACGAGCACCGAACCTTCTTCCAGTGGAGGCAGGAATTCCGTGCCGATGCGCGGCACGAGCGCAAGCGAACCGGCGAGCGCGAGCAGCGCGGCCAATACGACCGGCACCGGATGCCGCACGCAGGGCCGGAGCAGAAAAGCGTAGAGCTGTTTCAGCCAACGGATATGGAAAGGATCACGCGCGTGCGGCGACTGCTTGAGCAGCACCGTGCAGAGCATCGGCACGAGGGTGAGCGAAAGGATAAGCGAACCCAGGAGTGCAAACGCGATGGTGAACGCGAGCGGCGCGAACATCTTTCCCTCAAAGCCCTCCAGCGTGAGCAACGGCAGGAAGACGACAATGATGATGAAAATGCCGAACACCACGGGCCGGCCCACTTCCTTGGCGGCATAGAGCACGGTCTCAACATTGCCCGCGTGAACGTGATTCAATTTGCCGGGCGGTTCGGTGAGATGCCGGTGGATGTTCTCCACCATGACCACCGCTCCGTCGGCCATCATGCCGATGCCGATAGCGAGGCCACCCAGCGACATGAGATTCGCGCTCAGGCCATACCAGCGCATCATGATGAACGCGAAAAGTGCGGCGAGTGGGAGGACGAGCGTGACGATGATCGCGCTGCGCACGTCGGCCAGCAGCACGATGAGCATGATGAAGACGAAAATGCCGCCTTCCTGAAGCGCCTTGGTCACCGTGTGGATGGCAGTTTTGACGAGGTAGGTGCGGTCATAGAACGGCACGAGTTCCACGCCTTTCGGCAAGGCTTTGCCGAGGTCGGGAAGTTTGTCCTTCACCGCGTTGACGACATCGCGTCCGCTGGCGTCCTTGAGCATCTGGACGATGCCGCAGACTACTTCGCCTTTGCCGTCGGCGGTGACGACGCCCTGTCGCAATTCCGCGCCGATCTTCACTTCGGCGAGATCCCGCACAAAGATGGGCGTGTGCTCCTTGGTCGCGACCACGATGTTTTCGATGTCGCTCAGATCCTTCACGAGTCCCAGCCCTTGCACGATATATTGCTCGGAGGCGTGTTCGATGAAGTTCCCATTGGCGTTCGCATTGTTCTTTTGCAGCGCCTCAAAAACCTGCCCGAGTGAAATCCCGAACGACGTCAGGCGATCGGGATTTACGATAACTTGAAACTGCTTCACGCGCCCGCCGAACGAGCTGACATCCGCCACTCCCGGCACGGTGCGCAGCAGCGGGCGCACCACGTAATCCTGCAACGTGCGCAGTTCAGTCGCGTCGTGTTTCCCGTCTTTGCTGACCAGTGTATATTGAAAAACCTCGCCGAGGCCCGTGGTGATCGGTCCGAGTTCGACATCCGTTCCGGGCGGCAGACTTTCGCGCACGCTTTGCATCCGCTCGAAAACGAGCTGACGCGCGAAATAATCATCCACGCCGTCCTCGAAGACGACGGTGATCATGCTGAGTCCGATCTTCGAGACGGAGCGCACCTCGGTGAGGCGCGGCAGTCCGCCCATTTCGATTTCAATGGGGCGGGTGATGAGCTTTTCCACTTCGAGCGGCGACATGCCGCCCGCACTGGCCAGAATTTGCACCTGCACCGTGGTGACATCGGGAAAGGCGTCGATGGGAATGCGCTGCCAGGCTAGGAAGCCGGTCGTGGCGAGGATGAGCGTCCCCAGGAAGACCAACAGTCGCTGGCGGACGGAGAATTCGAGAATGAGTTTGATCATTTTAGTCGGCCTCCATTTCACTCTTCAGCAGTTCGGACTTGAGGATGAAACTGCCGGCGGTCACGACCTGCTCACCCGCCTTCACCCCTTCGAGTACCTGCACGCGCCCATGCTGCTCAAGGCCGAGCTTTACGACGCGTTTCTCAAACTTACCCTCGCCCAAAACGACGAAAACGATTTGCTCCTCACCGGCGGTTTGCAGTGACGTGTCGGTAATAACCAACGCGTCAGCGAGTACGGTGGTCGTGATTTCGATGTCGGCGAACATGCCCGGTCGGAGGCGGCCATCGGTGTTGTCCACCGCGATGCGGACTTCGAGCGTGTGGGAAGCCGTTTCCACTTTGTTGCCGAGCAAAACGATCCGGCCGTGAAACATCACTGTTGGATAAGCGAGCACGCTGAACGCCGTCTCCTGTCCAATGCGTACCGCGCCGATGTCGCGTTCCTTGATCTCAGCCATCACCCACAGGTCCGTCGGATCACTGATGGTATAGACCTCGGTTTCCTTGCCGATGAGTTCGCCCACCGTACTTTTTCGCTCGGTGATGACGCCGTTGATCGGGGCCTTGAGTTCGAGTGATTTGCCGAGCAATTCCGGTGTCTCGACCAGCCCCGTCACGTCGCCGGCTTTGACGCTTTCGTTGAGATCGAAGTTAAGTTTGACGAGCCGGCCTTCGAAGGTGGTTCTGACTTTCGCGGTTTTGTTGAGATTTTCGCCGACGCGACCAACGGCCTTGAGCGTCAGGTCGAGGCTGCCCCGGGCCGCGGCCTCACTTTTGATCTCAACGTGCGCAAGGTTCTCTTTCGTCAGGGTGACGATGTTGTCCTCGTGCTTGGCCTCAGCCTTGGCTTCCGGTTGCGCGACGGTTTCTTTTTTGCCGCAGCCATTCAGTACGGCGAGGAGGGCGAGTGCAGCAATGCTGCTGAATAGGAGTGATTTCATGAAAGGATCAGGGATTGGTTTTTGAAGATTTGAATTCGAGGGGCACGCCGACGGCTGATTCGAGTTCGGCGCGATGCGTGGCAACACTGGCCACTGCTTCGTAATAGTCGGCGAGCGTGTCGAAGTAAGTGCGCTTGGCGTCGAGGTAGATGAGAAGCGTCGTGGCGTTTTGCGTGTAGCTCTTCTCCGCCTGCTCGACCACGGTCTTGAGCTGTTCGAGGTAAGCAGGCGCGTAGAGCGCGAGCTGATTGCGGGCCGTGGTCAATTGCGTGGCGGCCTTCGTGACCGCACCGGTGATTTCACGGCGGAGGCGTTCCGTTTCGGCCAGCACTTTTCGTTGCTCGGCGGTCGCCGTCTGGAGTTCGCCTTTCCCGTAATTTTTATTCGGCAGCGAAACGGTGGCACCAATGCTGAGAACCTGTTCCGACTTGCTGTATTCCAGCGACGGCCCGACGGAAATTTCCGGTTTCCGCGCCAACTTCGCTTTGCGCACACTCAGTCCGGCAATCTCCGCCTGCATCGCTTGCACGCGCAGACTCGGATTGTCGGCCAAAGCCGCGGCGAGAAGATCCGGCAGCGTGCGTTCCGGCGCAGCATCAGTGAGAGCACCAGAAACTTCGAGCGGAGCGGAAGGATCGCGGCCCAGCAGCGAATTCAGCTCGACGCGCGCCGCTGCAATCTCTCCTTCAGCCGCAACGATCATTTTTTTCGCGTTGATGACATCGCCCTGGCTCTTGACCGCCTCGAAATCCGAAGCGTAGCCGCTGGCGGCGCGTTTGGTCGCGGCCTGTTGAAACGTTTGCGCCGACTCAAGCTGTTGCTGCCGGAGTGCGACGACGCCTTGGGCGGCCAGCAGTTCGTAAAATGTTTTTTGCACGGCAGCCGCGAGTTGAAAGCGAAGTCCTTCGACGCCGAGTTTCCGCAACTCGACATTGCGCTCGGCAATCGACACGAGCAGCTCGCGCTTTCCCGCGAAGACGAGTTGCTGCGTCAGGGCGAGCGTGCCCTTGAATTCATTGCGCGAACTGTCGCCTTCGCGCACATGCTTCAAGCCGGGAGCGAAGAAGAGTTCGGGACTCGGTCGGGTTTGCGCCGTCAGCGTCTCGCCGCGCGCGGAGTCGATGTCGGCTTCGATCACACGCAGCGCGGGGCTTTGCGCAACCGCTTCGGCAATGGCCGACTCCAAGGTCAGCTTGTTGCCCGCGACCGACTCAACGGGCGCGGAAGCAGGAATCGGCTCATCGGCGCAAAGCGCGGGCCGGGTCAAGCCCAGGGCAGCTCCGAGGGAGAGGAGAATGAAATTAAATTTTGGAACGATCATGATTGTTTGGAAAGAAAGTGGGCGGACAAATGCGGGCGCAGCACGGCCCGGAACAACGCGACGCGTGCACGCGTCAGCGCAGAATTGGAAAACGCCGATCAGTCCGCGCAGGGAATAATCAGGCGAGAGACCGGGACGGAGCGCGCGGAGAGGGCGCTGCCCGTCGGACGAAGTGCCAGGTCGAAACCCAATCCCGTGGCTGGTCAAACGCGACGCCCGGCAAAACGGCCGGCGCACACGCCACTACAGATTGCAGCAGACACGAGCAAAGAAAGTTCAGGGATACGAGTAGTGCGGGTGCGGGGACCTTCACCGAATCAACGGAGGGTTTGTACGCGCCACCCTCAACCGCGCCGCAGCCATCCTTCGCACCGGCGGGGCCTTGCTCGCAATTGTCAGCGCACGTTTGCTCAATCCAGCCAGCCGCTTCCATGACACAGTGCTGCGTCGCCGGCAGCCAGAGGGCGAGAGTCAGATAAACCAATATGACTGATAGGCGACGCATCGGACGAAAACGGAAAATCACGCCAGTCATCTGTAAGTCAAGCCCATCAATCTCACTGCGAATGGAAACCCCTGATCGCGATTGCCTATAAATAGTTCAATTTACATCCCATTAGGCCGATTATGATCAAAAGAAAAGCAACCATGCCCAAAGGATTCACTATTTTCGCGACCGCGTTTGCGCTATCGCTTGCCATAATTGGCCATACTGAAAGTGCCCTTGCTCCGGACAAATCCGGTTACACCGCTTTCCATCGCACCCCGGAATCCCTGCTGCGCGAGCTTACTACCGACCGCCCAGACTTGACCGAAAGCCCTTACACCGTTGATGCCGGCTGGTGGCAATTGGAGATGGATCTGCTCGCCCACACGCGCACCCACGAAAAATCTCCCGGCGTGGATGTGAAAGCCACCGCCTTATCCATCGCCAACATCAACCTGAAGCTCGGCCTCACCCACAACATCGACCTGCAGACTGTCATCGCAAGCTACACTCGCGTCCGCGTCCGTGACAATCTCACTGGAGCCACCGATACAATCTCCGGTTTTGGTGACATCACTTCGCGTTTGAAAATTAATTTTTGGGGCAATGACGGCGGGCCAAGCGCCTTCGCCCTGATGCCGTTCATCAAGTGGCCGACCAACCAACATGGACTCGGCAACAAATTCGTGGAAGGCGGACTGATCCTCCCCTACGCGCACGAGCTTCCCGGCGGCTGGGGCATGGGAATCATGACCGAATTCGATGTCGTGCGGAACGATACCGACTCGGGCTACGCCGTCGACTGGCTCAACACCATTACCATCAGCCACGATCTCACGAAAAAACTCGGCTGCTACTTCGAACTCACTCACCTCACTACCCGAGGTCCCTCGATCACGACCTTTGACTGCGGCCTCACCTACGGGGTCAGCAAGCAAATGCAGCTCGATCTCGGGGCCAACCTCGGCCTCACCCGCGCGGCGGACGACCTCACGCTCTTCGCCGGCCTCAGCGTCCGTTTCTAACCGCTTGTCTCCATGAAATTATCCATCAGCCAAAAAGTTTTTAGCATCACCTTGGCCGCCACCATCGTGTTGGGCGTGGTCCTCACCAGCTTCTTCCACCAATTCGCCATCATTCGTACGAACAATGATCGCGTGCTCCTGCTCGCTGTTTCCCTTCAGGCCCAGCAGCTCGCCGATATGATGCACGACGCTCTGCGCGGCGACGCCATCGCCGCCATGCTCGCCGCTCGCAGTAAAAACGAAGCTCAGCTATCCGTGATCGAAAAAGATTATACGGAGCACACCAAAATTTTCCGCACGCAGATGGAAATAAACGGGCGTCGCAACCTTGGCTCGGCCGCCCAAGCGAAAATCAAAGCCATCACCGAGCCGCTCGCCCGCTATTTCACAGTAACCGCCGAATCCATCGCGCTCGCACGCAAAGACGAAGCGGCCGCTGAAGCCAATTTCACAACGGTACAAAACTCCTTCCACGAAATGGAAGAAGCCATGGGCGCATTGAGCGAAGCCATCGCAGCCGAAGCCACGGCCACCAACGAAACCGCCGCCCGAGATTTCACCGCGTTCAACCTGAAAGTCTACAGCACCGCCGGAGTGGGACTGGCCCTTTTGGTCATAATCACCCTTTTCGTCGCGCGCAGCATTCCGCGTCCCTTTACCGAAGTCATCCGCCATCTCAGTGATGCCGCCGAAGCCAACGTCGGTTCCGCCAGCTTGGTATCACATAACAGCACCATCCTCGCCGAAGGAGCCTCCGAACAAGCCGCTTCCCTCGAGGAAACCAGCGCATCACTGGAGGAAGTTTCCAGCATGGCCAAACGTAACGCCGATAGCGCCGGCCGCGCGAAATCCCTCGCCCAACAGGCCCGCAGCGCCGCCGATGCCGGCACCCAGGACATCAAAGCCATGAATATCGCAATGGACGCGATCAAAGCGTCCAGCGATGGCATCGCCAAAATCATCAAGACCATCGACGAGATTGCTTTTCAAACCAACATCCTCGCCCTCAACGCCGCCGTCGAAGCGGCCCGCGCCGGTGAAGCCGGAGCCGGTTTCGCCGTCGTCGCCGAAGAAGTGCGCGCCCTCGCCCAACGCAGCGCCACCGCCGCCAAAGAGACCGCGGAAAAAATCGAAGATTCCGTCGCCAAGAGCCGGCACGGCGCCGAAGTGTGCACCAAAGTCGCGCTGGGACTCCAAGAAATCGCGACCAAATCCCGCGAAGTAGACGAATTGGTCGGCGAAATCGCCACCGCCTCCAACGAGCAAACCCAAGGCATCGAGCAGGTGAACAACGCCGTCAGCCAAATGGACAAAGTCGTCCAAGCCACCGCCGCCCGCGCCGAAGAAGGAGCCAGTGTGGCCCAAGAACTCATCTCCCAATCCACCACCGTACAACAAAGCGTCGATGAGCTCAATCTGCTCATCGGCGGTGGACAAAAATCCTCGAGCCGCTCGGTTCCCGAACCCAAACAACCGAATCCCCCGTCCTCTTCCCAAAAGCAACCCGCCATGACTTTCTCCCGTATGTAAGCGGACAAAAACACTCCTGGATCGACAGAAAAGAGCACCCGTCAGGTGCTCTTTTTATTATCTGCTCATTGCATGGTAATACACTTCCGCTGATACCCTGCTTGGAATTAGAATTATTCTAATTATCACTTGAAACTCAGTCCCATCTGGGTTCCGTTTCCTATTCCTCTTTAAACATGTCTTCTCCCATCGAAAACCACGCAGCACTGTGCGAACGCCTCAAAGCCTGCGACGTCCGCCCCACTCCTCAACGTGAGGTCGTGCTGAAGGTCATTTTGGAAAAGCGGGATCATCCGACCGCCGACGAAGTTTTTGCCCGCGTGAAAGCGTCGATGCCCACGATCTCACTCGCTACCGTTTACAACTGCCTCGAGACCCTCGTTCAATGCGGCATCGTCCGGCAGGTGAATCTCGAGCGCGCGCCGACCCGCTATTGCCCGAATCTCCACGAGCACGCCCATTTCCACGACGAGACCACCGGCCAGATCCACGATGTCGATCTCCCGCCCGAGTTGATGACCCGTCTCCACGAAGTACTCCCCGCCGGTTTCAACGCCAACGTCATCGAACTGACGTTTCGCGGAAAAGCGGCCTCCAGCCCCCACGGCACGAACTGACCGCTTGCTTGGCTCTCAGTCCTCAACTCTCAGCTCTCAACTTTTTCCCTCCATGTCCCAACTCGAAATCAAAGACCTCCACATCAGCATCGGTGACAAGCCCATCGTCAAAGGCTTCAGCCTGACGATCAAGCAAGGCGAAGTTCACGCCATCATGGGCCCGAACGGCACCGGCAAGAGCACGCTCGCCAAGGCCATCGCCGGCCACCCGGATTACACGATCACACAGGGCGACGTTCTGCTCGACGGAAAATCCGTCCTCGCCATGGAGCCCGACGAGCGCGCCCGTGCCGGCCTGTTCCTCGCCTTCCAATACCCGAGCGAGATCCCCGGCGTTTCGATCGCCAACTTCCTCCGCGCCGCCGTCCAGGCCCGCATGGCCG
>JANYDX010000169.1 GCA_025363395.1 Verrucomicrobiota bacterium | reverse complement strand
ACTCAATCCCCCCGCACCGGAGGTAGCACTAAGAGATAGATGGGGGACCTCGGGTCTAGTTTGACCCGTCGCGATGCCCGTTTGATTAGTGGCAGGCTGCACATTCATCACAGTTTGCAGAAAGACTCCCTGCAATTGGGCACATGCTTGCTCGCGCGCGACACCGGGCTTGAGCCGACCCATTATATGCAGCCACCAGACCCAAGGTTCGTCTAATCGGGGACCCTTCCCTTCAAGGACAAAGCGTTGAGCGGCTGTGAGCGGCACCGAAAAATCCACTGACGTTCCAATTTGCTGGGGACCTCGAAAGCGAGCCGGCGTGACACCGATAATGGTCACAGCAACATTGTTTAACGTGATTGATTTCCCCAAAACCGACGTGTCACCTGCAAACCTACTTCTCCAGTAGCGGTGAGACAGAACCACTACAGGCGGCGCGCCTGGCACGTCGTCCGAAGGTCCAATCATTCGTCCGAGGAAAGGTGAAACGCCAAGGACTTGGAAATATTCGCCAGAGACCGTCTGGCATGACGCTACCGACTCAGGCGCTCCATCAACAATACAGTTCATTTCAGGAAGCGTTCCAAAGGCAAACTGCATTGATAGTGAGCCCTGCACTCGGCGAAAGTTCTCGAAAACGGAAACGGAAAATCCGTTATTCAACTGCTCTCCTGTATTTGGATCGACCTCACGCTCACCAGTAAACGATACACGGTCCCAGTCGAGATCATCAACGCCGTGCCAGCGGAACACCACTAATTCGTCCGGATTCTTCACCGGCAGAGTTTGTAGCATCACCTCGTTTACCAAACTGAATATCGAGGTGTTCGCGCCGATGCCAAGCGCGAGCGAAAGCACTGCTATCGAAGCAAAACCGGGATTGCGACGCGACTGCCGTACCACGTAACGCAAGTCTTGGACCAGCTGCTCCAAAAAAATAAAGTTCCGCTCGTCCCGCGCCCGCTCCTGAATCTGTTCGAGTCCACCAAAAGCACGAACCGCAGCATGTCGCGCTTCATCCGCAGGCATTCCCGCGTGACGATTCTTCGCGGTGCGGAGTTCAATGTGGTATTGAAGTTCCTCCGACATTTCAGCTTCCCGATCCCGTCGTCGAAAAATCGAGCCGAGACGATAAAGGAATTTCCGGACCGCTTCCATCACGAGGATTACGCGTTCTTCAACACTTCGCCAATGGCGAACGCCACCCTGAGCCAAGACTCACGCTCATCGTCCAGCTGCCTGATGCCGTTTTTCGTCAGCGAGTAGATTTTCGCCCGCCGTCCCTTCTCCGACTGGCCCCAGTCGGATTTGATCCAGCCCTTGGCCTCCATCCGATAAAGTGACGGGTAAAGTGAACCTTCCTCCACCTCTAATATTTCCTTCGAAAGAACGTGGATTTTTTCACCAATGCCAAAGCCATGCACCGGACCGGATTTCAAAACGCGAAGGATAAGCAAATCGAGCGTTCCAGAAAGTAATTCAGTTTTTTCCATATTTTACCTAGATAATCTAGGTAATTAAGCTTGAAGCCTAGATAGTCAAGGCTAAGGCTTCGTTCGCATGACCAGAATTTTAAAATTCTTTTTTCTGTGCGGTGCAATTCTCATGCTGTTGTGCGGCCGCGTTTTTGCCGCCGCCCCAGTTCCAGGCACCCCTGCCGGGATGGCGCTAAACGATTGGTTGACTGCCTTCAATTCCGGTGATGCCCATTCGTTGAAGGCATTCATCGATTCCTACATCGTGGATCTTAAGCTCGAAGATATGCAGAAAATGCGGGCCGCTAATGGCAGCTACACTTTGGTGCGCGTCACCTTGGATGAGAAGCTCCGCATCCAGGCGCTTTTAAAATCAAATAGTACAGGCGATCGCTGGCGGGTCGCGATTTACTTGAATGAAAACAAGCCTTCGACGATTGCAGGCATATGGCTCGTTACCGGCTCAGTCCCTCTGCCGTAGTGATGCATTTTTCACCGTCAGTGCCCCCCGTTAGAGCGAATCCCCTTCCCGAGGGTTAACGATACTGTTCTGGCTCTCAATTGACCGTTTCGGAGCGGCTTAAAGCACGCGATTGAAGGCGCAATGCGAGTATACGACAGAACAGCAAACGAAACTGCTGCTCGAAACTCCGAATGCCACTATGCTGGAGTCTGCCAGTCCTCCACGGCGAGACGTGGCACTCGGGTAAATTCTTTGATGTTGTTAGTCACGAGAACTGCGCCCAGGGCGAGTGCTTGGCCGGCTAAAAGCACGTCGTGCGGCCCGATCAGCTGGGCATTAGGTTTGAGCGTTTCCAAGTAAGCACGAACCGCGCCTGCCTCGCTCGCATCGTCCTCAGTGAACGAACGGACAAAAGGAAAGATTGTGCGTATTAATGCCAGACGCTGCCGCGATTTTACAGGATCAGGACTGCGCGCCACGCCATATTCAAGTTCGTACCAAGCAACGGCGGACAAAACACAGTCATCGACATGAAGGGCAACTTTGTCGGAGAGCCCTCTGTCGATTCCACGAGCGAGCCGGGAAAGGGCGTTCGTATCGAGGAGATAGATCGCCATCGACTATGGGCGAGGCCATTCACTGTGAATCGGAGGCAGCGCCCGGAGCTTGCGCAATGCCTGCAACCGACGCGCCTTCGCGGCTGGATCGATTATCATGAAGCCGTCCGGCATCGGCGTGACCTCATACGTTTTCGCTTTAACATCGAGTGAACTAGGTAGCCGCAGGGCTTTGGAATTTCCCGCCTTGAAGACTTTGGCCGTAATTGCGTTCATGTACCTACAATGTATCTACCGACGCGGCCGTCAAGTCGAAGCGTTACCCGCGGAGCGCAAGCGATGTTGTCCAGTAGGCTACGGTTTCGGTAGACTGTGAAGCACACGGATGATTGCATCTGCATCCGAATAATCGCGGAAAGTATACTGAACACCCAACTCTCGCAATCGCTCCCACCGACGACCGATTCCGATCATCGGCACGCCAAGAATACGGCTCACTCGAACGCCCCACGGCGCATCTGCGAAATAAACGACCGACGAAACGGGAAAGCCCGCTCGGCTTGCTGCGAGTGAAATAATATCTCTTCTGCGTGGCGTATCGCTTGAGGTGGCATGCGGGAAATCTTCAAGATCAACACCGCAGCACTTAAGCTTGAACTTCGCGCTGGCATAGAAACATCCGGTAGCGATCGCGACCGAGCAGATCCCCTCTATCTTTAGACGGGTAATAAAAGGGATGACCCCCGCCAGAGGAGTGAAATCCCCGGGAAAATTCGGACGCTCTAGCTCCAAAAGTCGGACAAACTCGCCTTTGATATCTTCCTCTTTGGTGAGCGCAGACGGATCGCCGGCGAGAAGATCGCGAATGATCGCGCTACTGGTGGGCTTTTCAAAAGTCGTCCAATCCAAGGTCGAAAGAGACCGGCCTGTCACAAGCTTAATCGCTTTTGCATAGCACCTCCCCTCGACCTCCTGTGTATCGCAAATCGTCCCATCGTTATCGAATATCGCGAGGAGGTTCATTCTTAATACCCAACATTCACGATGAACCATGCCGCTTTAGTGGCATTGGCCGTCAGGCGTTGGTTCGGCTTTTTACTTTCTGCCTTCATCGGCTTCGTGAATATCAAAGGCTGTCTGAAGATCATCCCCGTGGGATAGTCCCATCTTTTCCTTCTGTTCTTTCACCCATTCGGGGTCATCTCCAGTCTCGCGCTCAGCGAAGAGATGGTTCGCTCCAAGGTGCTGAACATTCTCCAAATTCTTGGCTCCGTCTTTTTTGATCTCCATGGTTATTTTTCGCTCCGTTCTGGCGGGCTTTCTGATTCTGGTTCCGTTGGTTGCCACGGTCTTTGTGAATTTTGGGGTCATGGGCCCGATTGGCATCCCGCTTAATATCCCGACTTTGCTCGTGTCGGCAATGGCGGTTGGGATCGGGGCCGATTACGCGGTCTACCTCAGCTTCAGAATGCGGGAGGAACTCCGCTCGGGCGTAGCCGAAGCAGAGGGATTGCGCGCTGCGTTTCTTTCGGCGGGCAAGGAGGCGATCTTCGTCAGCACCGCAGTGGCCGGCGGTTTTGGGGTTCTTGTCTTCTCATGGGGCTTCAATATGCACGTGTGGATGGGATTCCTGATCGCGCTCGCCATGCTCGTCTGCTCGTTCTCCACGCTGACGGTCTTCGCTTCGTTGATTCTGACGCTTCGCCCAAAGTTCATCTTCGCCAAGGAGCCGGTGGTCGTGTTGCAGGAGGCGGAAGTGATCGCCCAATGAAATCGCCCGTTCGATCCCTTTCAATCATCGCAATCTTCTTGGCCGCCGGGGTCACGGGAGTTTGGGCCACTCCTTCGGCGGATGAGATTATGCAGAATAGTTTTCTCGCGTCAAAAGTCGCGGACTCAACCACGGACGTGACTTTCCGGCTCCGCAACGAGGCTGGTCAGGAGCGAATCCGTCTTACCTCGGGGTTCTCCAAGCTCATCGCGGGAACCACCGACAATCGTCGGCTCATCACGTTTGAGGCGCCGGCCGACATCAAGGGGACGAAGACGTTGCTGATCGAACATTCCACCGGCGATGACGATATCTGGCTTTACCTCCCGGCGATGAAGAAAGTTCGGCGCCTGGTTGCCAGTAACAAGCGAGATTCGTTTGTCGGGACAGATTTCTCCTACGGAGACGTCATCGGTCATAAAGTCTCCGATTGGCTCCATCAGTTTATCAAGGAAGACAAGGTTGATGGGAGGGAATGCTATGTGGTCGAGTCGGTCCCGAAGAGCCGCGAGATCCAGGAAATCAGCGGCTATTCGAAGCGAGTAAACTGGGTCGACAAAGTGAGCTGGGTGGCCGTGCGTGCGGATATTTACGACACGACTGGTGCGCTGCTCAAAAAGATCACCGTCGAGGATATACAGGAAGTCGACCCGGCGAATCACAAGAGGCAACCCATGAAGCAAACTTCGGCCAATGTGCAGACCCGGCACAGCACGATTCTCGAATTCAAGAACTTCAAAGCCAATGTTGGCCTCAACGACAGTGTCTTCACGACTCGTTCTCTGGACGATTAAATGGCCGGTGCTCGTGCTCTTCGCGATGTTCGAGGCGTGCGACACTGGCTGGAGCGCCGAAGTCATGAAACTTCGGGATTTGCTCGGCATTTCGGGCACCGCGCGGGTTTCCTTTTTCACCAAGGACAACTCCTTCACCCACGCTCCAGGCGTGCAGAATGATTCACTCTGGATAACGGCCCGTTCGCCGGAGTTCGCCGGAATTAGAATGTATTTGGATGCACGGGTTCAGGGCCAGTTCGTCAGCGGGAATTCAAAGATTAGCTTTGATCTGAGGGAGGGATATTTCGAAACCACCCGCGGGGAATTCGACTTCAAGGTGGGACGTCAAATCATTGTCTGGGGCCGCGCCGACAAAATTAATCCGACTGATGTCTGGTCGGTTCGAAATTACCGGTTGTTGGCGACTGATGACGATGATCAACGCCTTGGTCTCTTCGCGATGCAAGCGGTATGGAACACGGGCAGTTATCACGTCCGCATGATCTGGCAGCCGGAATGGCGTACGCCAGTGCTGCCGCTCCCGCCGGGAACGTCGCTCACCAATCTCGTGGCCTCGAACCAGACCGGGCAGATGGGATGGAAACTCGACCACTCAGGGACCGGAATGGATTGGTCCGTCTCCTGCGCACATTGCATCAATCGAACGCCCGATCTGACGTTGCTGGCCGTCCGACCGCAGGGAGCTGCGCTGGGCCTGGCCTACAACTTTGCCGACGTCCTCGGAGCCGATGCTGCGATACCGATTGGCCGATACGGGCTGCGGGGCGAGATCGCTTATACGCACGCGCTAGGCGACCCAGGGCTCAACCCGCTCGCGCAAGCCAGTAATCTTTTTGTTGTTCTGGGAGTGGAGCGGACTTGGAACGGCGTGTTGAATGTGAACGTTCAATACCTCTGCAAAGAGTCTTTTGCCTATCGCGGATCGGATTTGATCGCTGATCCGGTCACCCGGTCATTGGCGGAACAGGCGCAACTGATCAGCAATCAGCTTTCCGGCAATATGCAGGGAGCGTCACTGCGGATAAATCGCAAAGCGCTCCACGAGACGTTGGAACTGGAACTGGCCGCCGCCATCTGGTTTAAGAAGATGGATTCGGTCGTCACCGCGAAGGCGTCATATGCCTTTACTGATCGAATCAAGGGAATCCTTGGCGCCAACATCTGGTCCGGTCCGACCGATAGTTTCTTCGGTCGCCTGAGTCGAACCACCACGGCATTTGTCGAGGTTAGATATGGACTATGAATGTCATTTTTGGCTTAGGACGGCGTGAGCGATTACTCGTAATAGGCTTTTGTTCACGTTCGAGGGGAAATCTCCTTCGTCCGAATAAGCAGGATAAAGTGCCCCCGGAAATAGCTTTCTTTCGCAACCAAAGATCCATCCCTCCCATGGAAAAAGCTCGCTCAATTTCGTCGGCTGCGCCCGTTTCGCAAGCCTCCGCTTCGTTGTCGCCCTTGTGTTGAGTTGCCAAACGTCTGAGGCGACAGCATTCGAGTTCGCGCCTCTCTCGGGTTTTGTCGACACGGTGCGTCCCGACACCGTCTCGACCGGACGGCTTGTGTCGCGGACTGAGGAAATTGTCATCGGGTTTTCCCTTGAACAAATTTCCCCGGAGAAGAGGCCTGCACCTTTGATGCCGGCGCGGAGCAATGCCACGGCTAAGGCAACTCCGGCCTTGGCTCACTTTCAAACCTACTTGAAGCAAAACAGCGTGCCGCACACCTGGAACGTCGACGACAACGGGCATGATTCCACCTCGTGGCGGAACAACCTCTATCATTTCGCCCAGTACCTCTTCCGCTGATCGCCCCACGCTTCTTTCCACAATTAAACGTAGATCAGAGTAAAGCCTCCGCAGCTGGGCTCCGCGGCATTGCCCCCAACAGGCAACGCCGCAGGTGCGCAATTTTTTTGCACTCACATCGAGCTTGCTTGCAAGGAGGCGAGCAAACGTCACTGGCTTCGGACCGGCTCCATCTTGGGCACGAGCAGGTGGAAACAAAGCAGGGCGACGAGATAAGTAAGGCCGGCGATGACGAAAAGAACCGGGTAGACGTGGGTCGTGTCGGCGTGTTGCGCTTCCGCGCGCGCGAAAAGCCAGCTCGTGAATTTCAGCAGCGCGATCGCGCCCAGCGCGCCGGCGGTTCCGCCGATGCCCGCGACCGTGGCCACGGCATGCTTGGGAAACAGATCGGAGATGCTGGTGTAGAGATTCGACGACCAGCCTTGATGGGAGGCCATCGCCAGGCCGACCAGGAAAACCGCGACCCAGAGATTCGAGACCTGGGTGGTCAGCATGACCGGCAGCACGCCCAGCACGCAGACCAGCATGGCGGTTTTGCGGGCCGCGTTGAGCGACCAGCCGCGCTTCAGCAGCGACGAGGAAAACCATCCGCCGCCGATGCTGCCGAAATCGGCCATCAGATAAATCACGAGAAACGGCGGGCCGAACTGCAGGATCTTGAGGTTGAAGTGCTGGCTGAAAAAAAGCGGGAGCAGATAAATGTTCCAGCGCCAGATCATGTCGGTGAAAAACTTTCCCAGGATGAAAGACCACGCCTGGCGGGTGGAAAGGATGCGCCGGATCGGCATGATTTCCGTGACGGTGTCGGGCGGGTCGCTTTCGATGATCGCGAGCTCGGCCGGCGAAACCCGCGGGTGCCGGGCGGGCAACCGGTAAAGTCCGAGCCAGAAAAACACCCATATGAGTCCCGCCCCGCCAGTGCCAATGAACGCCCACTGCCAGCCATACGTGACGAGCAGCCAGGGGATGACGAGCGGCACGATCATCGTGCCGACATTGCTGCCGGAATTGAAGATGCCGGCGACGAGTGCACGTTCCCGGCGCGGGAACCACTCGGCCGTGGCCTTGGCCGCGCCGGGGAAGGCGCCCGCCTCGGTGAGACCCAGAAAAAACCGCGCCACCTTGAAGCCGAAAACCGTGGCCATGCCCGCGTGCAGCATGGAGGCGAGACACCAGCCCACGAGCGACAGCGCGAGCCCGAGCCGCGTGCCCACGCGATCGAGCAACCGGCCGACGAAGGCGAGGCCAAGCGCGTAGGAGATCTCGAACCACAACGCGATCTCCGGGATGTCGGAATTCTGCCAGTGAAAGATTTTCTGCAGCTCGGGTACGAGATAACCAAACACTGCGCGATCAACATAGTTGATGGTGATCTCGGCAAAAATCAGCGCGCAGATGACCCATCGAAAACGCGTTTGTACCGAACTAGCAGGGGTGGGGAGTGGCATAAAAGGTCAGTGCGGACCCGCAGTCATTCTTCGGATTGGGTCATCCCAATTCCAGATAATGCCTTTTACTGACGGGAAACACGCGATGAGGCTGTTTTTGGAAAGGCAAGACGGCTAGACAAAACTTCTGAACCTTTCCCCCAGGCGTCCAATGGGCGATTTCGGTCGTGTTGCGCGGCGGAAATCCAAGGCGTTTCACGCCGCGAACTTGGCTCGGCCCCCTGTTCACCGGGCATGTTTAGCGAGCCAAAGTGGGGGAACTTAGCCCATTGCGATTCCGGGGAATGAGTGCGATTATCTGAAATGAAAAACCTCCCTATCTCACGGTCGGCCGGGCCCAATATTGCCCTTGGCAAGACCAATTCCTCGGAGTCCTGCCTGGCGGGCTTTGAGAGCATCACGGACCCCGCTGGAGCGGCCCACGCGGAGATTCGGCACCGGGCTTTTTCCATTTGGGAATGCGCGGGGCGTCCTTCCGATTGTGAGCTTCAGCACTGGCTTGAGGCCGAGGCGGAGGTGATGGCTGGGCATTGATGCGGATGTCGGCCATCACCCCGGCTGCGCGTCGGGCAAAGGGATTATCGTGGCGAAGTGGCAACCCCCGGCGGCTCTTCTCTCCGGAGCCGCACCGCAATTTATTCTGATTTCTGAAGAGAGTAAAAAGATGCCACTGCGCGCCGAAGGTCGGAGAGCGAGATGGGCTTGACCAGATGGTCAATAAACCCGGCCTGGCGGGAATGGCTGATATCCTCTTCCGTGCCGTACCCGCTCAAGGCGATTCCCCGCAGGTCATAGAGGGTGGCCAGTTCCTTCATCAGCTTTAATCCAGTGCCGTCCGGCAAGCCCAAGTCAGAAATGACGAGATCGAACTGGTCCGCGGCCGCGTCCGCCAGAGCTTTCGCCACCGTGGAGCTTGTCACCACGGTGTGACCGTCTCGCTGCAGCAGGAGCCGGAGAGTTTGAAGCGTGCTTTCATGATCCTCGACCACCAGGAGACGCAGGGGTTGGATCTCCCGGGGAATTTTAGTTGCGGACAGCGTGGGCTCCCACGGGCCGGAGGAGGAGGAGAGTGAATTTTTTTCATGCACTCGGGACTCTGACGCGCCCGGAAGTTCCACCGTGAAGGTCGAGCCGTGCCCGGGTCCGGGACTCTGCGCGCCGATTCGCCCGCCATGTAGATCGACCACCGCGCGAGCGATGGCCAACCCGAGGCCCACGCCCCCAAAACGATGATCCCCCGTCAGCCCGCCTTGATCAAAGGGCTGGAAAATCTGGACCAATCGCGCGGGCGCAATACCGATGCCGGTGTCCGTCACCTCAATCCGCAGCCAATCCTCGCCCTCTGGCGTTTTTTCGTCGCGGGTAGTGATCGAAATCCGTCCTCCGGTGGGCGTGAACTTCAGGGCGTTGCGCAGCAGATTCCACACGACCTGTTGGAAACGGGTGGGATCTACGATCAATCCGCTCCGGTGAGCGTTTAAGGCGCATTCGAGGGAAACCCCCTTCAGACGGGCTTCGTCCCGCACGATTTCGATGGCGAACCTGATGAGGTGATGGGCGTCACAGGATTGCGCGCGAAGCTGAAGCTTTCCGTGAGAAATTTTCGTAATGTCGAGCAGATCGTCGATGAGGCGCGCCTCCAGCAGGATATTGCGTTCCGCCATCGCCAGTTGTTCCCGGGCCTCCCGCGGCAACCGCTCATCTTCCCGAAGCGCCGAGATGGTCATGAGGGCCGGCGTGAGCGGCGTGCGCAATTCGTGGGAGAGGGCGGCGAGAAAATCATCCTTGGCGCGGCCGGTGCGGGCGACTTCCTCCATCGTGCGGCGCGCTTCGTCGATGTCGGTCGAGGAGCCGCTCCACATGAGCACCGCTCCGGCCGCGTCGCGCATCGCGTGTGCCCGGGTCAAATGCCAGCGGAATACGCCGTCGTGACGGCGGATCCGGTGTTCCCACTCGAAATCATCGCCGCTTTCGATGGAGTGAGTCCAGCGGCGGAGACCTTCATCCACTTCATCGCGATGGATGAACTGAATCCAGCCCGAGTCCCTGATTTGCTCGAAGCTTAGATGGGTATATTCCATCCAAGGTCCGTTGAAATAGTCCATTTCGCCGGAACGTTTCGCCGTGAAAATTTTTTGCGGCATCGATTCGGCGAGAAAAAGAAACCGTTCCGCACTCGCGTTGCGGGCGGCCTCGCTCTCTCGCAAAGCATTCTCCGCGGTTTGGCGCTCGGCTATTTCCTTCCTCAATTGCACGCTTTTGTTCTCTGCTTCCTCCCGGAGCTCATGCTGACGAAGTGCGCCGACGAGCAACGCCTCGTTCATCGCAAGCATGTTTTGATGGGAGTGAGTTGCCTTGGTCAGGTGGATTACCACTCTCTCCGGCATTTTGTCCGGTTCGGGTGCGGGCCAAGTGGCGCAGACCCAGTAACCGGAGGACGAATCCGGCGCTTCCACGTCCCCATTCGTGCCGCTCCCGGGTTGATAGGCGCGATCAAGCATGGGCACGCAGCTGGCGCCCCCAGGTGCGATTTCGGCAAAGGTTTTACCCAGGAGTTCAACTGCCGGCTGACCGAGCAGCCGGCAAAAGCGGTCGTTCACGAAGGAAAGAACGTGCGTGCTTCCCTCCACCTCGACCATGGGCAGGAGACCGGGCTCAATAACCGGCGTTTCCGGGCTCTGCCGGCCCGACACTTGATTCGGTTTGCCCGAGGCTGGTTTCATGTGCTTGGTTCGATGCCGGTTGAGACTTCGGGTTCAAAATATTTTTTCCATGGCGCGTCGCGGCCCACTGTGGTCTGTTGTTAGTTAGCTGAAACTGCATCTCAGGCGGGTGGATTCGGCGGTGTCGCAGAGAGATCAGATTGCAGCCGCATTCCGCCGGCGAGCAAACGGATCAGTGCATCACCCCGCAGGACACGATGGGCATTAAGAGGGTGCGGACTTGTTGAAGCAGCTGGGCCATCGTGAAAGGTTTTTCCATCGCAGTGCCAGGCGAGATCAGGGTCTTCAAGTCCTTCGTTTCCCAAGGAATTTTTCCCGAAATCAAGATGATCGGTAAAGTGAGCGGGATGGCTCGCAATCTTCTCATCAAGTTCACTCCACTCAGTTTTGGCATGTTGTTGTCAGTAATTAGCAGATCAAAGTGGTTTGCACTCATCGCCTGCCACCCCGCCTCTCCATCATCCGCTTTATCCACCCGGTATCCGGCGTTTTCCAACGCCATCGCAATGAAGCTTTGAATGGTGTTGTCGTCCTCGACGACGAGAATGTGCTCGGGAACGTGCGGCGCCGCAGCATTTCCGCCCGGAGCAGGAGGAGGGACGAAGGGCGCGAGCCAAAGAGGGTTCATGGTTGTAGTGAAAGCAGGGCAGGCGACGCCTCACCTCGCGTAATTATTACCGTCAGCAAGTTTGGCCCTTCAGTTCCCGTTTATTGGCGATTGGCTGAACCCCGCTTTCCATCGTCGTCGCCATGGTTCGCGGAGATCGATGATGCGCACCGGGTTCAGGGAGTGAAAATCGTATCGGGGCGTGGGCGCGCAAAGAAAATTGATGCCCGGCCGCAGACTGCTGGAATTTGAAATAGGGCCGGTCACCCTTAGAACAAAAGGAGCGAGTTTCGCGCGGCAATGGGCCAATGACCTCACTCTCGGCTCTTACTTGAAGGGCGAGCCGTTGGCTTGAGCAGTCTCAGGGCTTGGGCGGAAGGGCGCGGGTGTCGTTCACTGAAATGCCGCCGTCGACGAGTAGGGTCTGACCGGTCACGTAAGCACTGGCGTCGCTGGCCAGAAAAATCAGCGCACCGCTGAGATCCTCCGTGGCCCCAGGGCGGCGCAAGGGGATTTTCTCGCTCAGGTAGCGCACCCACTCGTCGTTTTCATACATCACGGCGTTCTGTGAGGTCTTGAACCAGCCCGGCGCGAGACAGTTCACGGTGACCCCTTGAGGTCCCCAATCGGCGGCCAGGCTCATTGTGAGTTGTTTGATCCCGCCGCGGCTCGCGCCGTACGGTCCGAGGCCCGCGTAGCCGGCCACACTGGTGACCGAGCCGATGTTGATAATGCGGCCGCGACCGGCGGAGACCATGTGACGAGCGACGGCTTGGGCCACGAAGAAAGGACCGCGCAGATTGGTGTCGAGCATGGTATTCCAATCGTCCCACGTGACATTGAGCGCGGGTTTTCGGATGTTACAGCCGGCATTGTTGACGAGGATGTCGATCCGGCCGAAGTGGGCGTGCACCGTTGCAACGGCGGATTGGATGCTCGCGTGATCGCGTACGTCGAGCGCGACCGGCAGGGCGCGACGGCCGAGCGCGGTGATTTCGCGGGTCGTGTCATCGAGCGAAGCGAGCGTGCGGCTGGTGATGGCGACATCCGCCCCGGCCCGCGCCAGAGCGATGGCAAAATGTTTGCCAAGTCCTCGGCTCGCGCCGGTGACGAGCGCAATTTTTCCCGTGAGATCGAAGGGGTTCATAAAACGTGTGATGGGGCTTCGGCTCCAGTTTGCAACTGGCGGAGATTTTCGGGGTGAGGATAACACATCCGGACTATGGCTGAAGGATGACCTTCATGTATTTGGCGCCGTCTTTGGCGCTGAGCCGCTGGAACCATGCTGCCCCCTCCGCGAGAGGTGCCAGGGCGCTCATCATGGGTTCAACGCGGATGATGCCGCGCGAGATCAGGTCGAGGCAGAGGGGATATTCCCCGGCAGAGGAGCAACTGCCGTGGAGGGTGATTTCGCGGGTGACGACGGCTTGAAGTGGAAAATCTGCTTTCGCCACGAGGTTGCCCACGAGCACGGCCGCACCGCCGCGGCGCAGGGTTGCGAGAGCGAGGTTCAAGGTCGCGGAAACGCCCACCACTTCAAAGGCGCAGTCCGCGCCGCGTCCCGCCGTGAGTCGGATAACTTCAGTTACCACGTCGCACTCGTCGGACTTGAGCGTGTGGGTCGCGCCCAGTTCGCGCGCCAAGGCGAGACGGTTTTCCGCGAGATCCACGGCGATGATTTTTTCGGCGCCGGCCCAGCGCAGGGCCTGGATTACGAACAGGCCGATCATGCCTGCGCCGACGACCACGGCGGCATCCGTGGGGGCGAGGCGGATGCGCTGTACGGCATGCACGGCGATGGACACGGGTTCGATCATAGCCGCATGCGTGAAAGGCAGCGCGTCGGGGAGCGCGTAGAGAATGCGGGCCGGCACGGCGAGCAACTCGGCAAACGCTCCGTGTTGCCTGTACTCTGCGGGGGCGACGCCGACCACCCGCCGGCTTTCGCACAGGTTGACCTGGCCGTCGCGGCAGTAGGCGCAGTCGCCGCACGAAATCGTGGAGTCGAAAGTGACGCGATCGCCCGCCTGCCAGCGCTCCACCTGTGTTCCGACCGCGACGATTTCTCCGGCGGCCTCATGGCCCATAATTAAAGGCGGCCGCCGGCGGCCGGTCGAACCGTCCCAGCCGTGGATGTCGCTGCCGCAGATCCCGCACGCGCGAATGCGCAGCAGGACCTCGTCGGCACCTGGCACCGGATCGGGGCAGTCAGTGAATTCGAGCTGCGAAAGGGCGGTGAGCAGGAGAGCTTTCAAGAGCATTGGTTGATTACCAAAACAGGCGGAACTGTCACGCATTCGTTATTCAAGGCGGAGGGAAGCTTCCGGCCGGATGGGTTGAAACCAGCGAAACCGCCCGATTGTGAATTGGAAGGGGCAAACTGATCGTACAGATGCCGTGGACTAAAGGTTTTATCCGGTTGCGGTGCGGGTTTCCGGCCAAAGCTTTCCCTAAAGAATGCGGGAGACCGGCCGATTACGTAGTTATTGTACAACTTACTGTCCCTATGAAAAACGCTTTTCGTCCCCGTCATTCCGCCCGTCACTCCGGCTTCTCCCTTGTCGAAATGATCGGTGTGCTCGCGATTATCGCCATCCTCGCGGTGGTTATTGTGCCCAAGGTGTTTTCGACCATCGCTTCGTCGCGGGTGACCAGCGCGGTGGGTTCCACCACCTCAATGAAAACAGCCGTCACAGATTTT
>JANYDX010000166.1 GCA_025363395.1 Verrucomicrobiota bacterium | reverse complement strand
ACCGTGCGCGCCATGCACCTGCGGCATGGGCACAATATAGCTGGGCTTGAAATGCGGGAAGACCTTGATCCATTCACCCTCGGCCTCGGCGCCGGGCTTGTCGTCGAGTTTGTAATCCTTGGGCCGCACCGCGCGGTTCATGTGCGTGCCGATGAATTCGTGGTACTCGATGCGGCCGCGGTCACCGTTGAAGCAGACGCGCATGCCTTCACGCGGACTGTAGCAGACGAGCGAATAAGTCAGCAGTTCGCCGGTGCGATAGCGCACGTTGAGCGACATCTGATCGGGAATATCGATGCCTTCACGAAAAACATTCCGGTCGCGCAGGTAGCCGGAGTCTTTCTCGGCATCGAGATACAGCCCGCGAAACGGTGCACTCTCCGACAGGTCGAGGCGGAACGGGTCGTCCTTCGCCGCCGGCTCGCCGGTGTAGCGCGGATAGGCGGCGAGCGCCGCGTCCCCGCGCGCCTCGGCATTTTTCTTTCCGTAGAAAACCAGATCACCGTAGGCGAAAACCTGCTCCGGAATGGCATCGAGCCACCAGTTCACGAGGTCAAAGTGATGCGTGCTCTTGTGCACAAGCAGCGTGCCGGAGTTGACCGCCGAGGAATGCCACCGCCGGAAATAATCCGCGCCATGATTCGTATCGAGGAGGTATTCCAGGTTGACCGAGCGCACCCGGCCGATGACGCCGGTGGCAATGAGTTCGCGAACCTTCGTGCGGAAGGGAGCCCAGCGGTAATTAAACGCCACCCGCAGACTGCGGCCCGTGGCGCGCTGCGCGTCGAGAATCGCCCGGCATTTCGCCGCATCAATGGTCATCGGCTTTTCGGTGATGACATCGCAACCCGCGTGCATCGCCCGCACAATGTAGTCGTGGTGCGTGTCATCCTGGGAGCAGACAAAAACGATATCGGGTTTTTGTTCGGCCAGCATGGCATCAAAACGCGCGGCGGGATAGGCGGGCACCGCATGATAACCGAGTTCGCCGGCCAGCATGCGGTTGTAGTACGCCATGCGTGCCGCACTCAAGTCACACAGCCCGACCAGCTCGTTCGAGTCGCGATAAGTGGTGGCCAGCGGCTCGATAAAACTGAGGGCGCGGCCGCCGGTGCCGACGAAAGCAATGCGTTTCTTCTTCATTTTAAGTCAGCAAGGAAAAGTGGCCGATCATCGGCGGCCATCTGCAATAAGGGGTTGAACAGGGGCAGGCAGGAACAAATTCATGCTGACCCAGAAAGCCCGGCGCCAGTAAGCCCGCCGGGAGCTGACAGTCAGACCGCATCCGCGGTTACGGTCCGCGTCACTCGCCGGCGCAAGGTCGGGCCATCCACCCATGAAGCCGGCAGGGTCGTTAACGAATACGAGGGAGGCACCCCGCGTTCGTTACGGTGCAGCTGCGCGATGACCAGTTCCGCTGCGCGCACTCCGATCAAATCCGGCGCTTGGTTCAGCCCGGCACAAGGCCGGTTGGCATGAACAAGATTCAGACAAAAGAAACCGTGCGTCTGCGGGACCCGCGCGCCGCACGCTTTCATCCAGTCAACGGCCTCCACGAGATGGCCCAGCACCACGTCGGGATTATAACGGCGGAACCACTCTGAAAAAACCTTGGGATCGATCACATCCGCCAGCAGCGGTGGGACCGGCTTGGAAGTGGGGTGATGGGCCTGGAACGCCAGGTACGCGCCCTCCCAGCGGTGATGCAACCGCTCGTCCTGGTGGCGGAGCAAGATAACTCCGGGCCGCCGGTAGCCCATGGTGTGCAGACGCTGCAGCGCCATCATCATCGAGCGAAAATGATCGGAGGAAATGCACCGCAGCGCCGGACGCTCGATGTAATAATCCATGTAGACCCCTGCGTAACGCGACCAGTCGAGCTTGAGAAAATCCGGGTCCGCCCAAGTGGGGAGCAGCATCACCCCGCGAATGCCGCGGGACTGCAAAATATGGTTAAGCCGACGCAACGGCAAAACGGTGGCGTCGACCGTGAAACATTCGACCTTAAACCCGAGCTCGGCAGCGCGCGCCGTCGCACCGCGGATGAGTTCCTCATAAAAACGTGCCGCATAGGCCGGCCGCTCCGGCTCCTCGACCCCGACGATGGCCAGCACCCCGCGGAAAAGTTCGCCCCGGGACCGGCGCAGCTCCGACATGATCGCCCCCGCGAGCGGATTGTGGTGATAGCCGACCGCCTCCGCGGCGGCGCGGATTTTTTCCGCCGTCGCCGGACGCACCCGGGGCGATCCGCGCAAGGCTTCGGAAATGGTGGTGCGGGAGACACCGAGGGTACGGGCGAGCGATCTG
>JANYDX010000163.1 GCA_025363395.1 Verrucomicrobiota bacterium | reverse complement strand
ATCGTCGCGCTGATCGCCCTCTACCGCCCCGGCCCGATGGAGTGGATTCCCGACTACGTGCGCGGAAAAAAAGATCCGAGCACCGTCACCTACCCGCACAAACTCCTCGAGGACGTCTGCCGCGAAACCTACGGCATCATGGTCTATCAGGAGCAGGTCATGGAAGCCGCGAAGATCATCGCCGGCTACACGCTCGGCGGCGCCGACATGCTCCGCCGCGCCATGGGCAAAAAGGACGAAAAGGCCATGGCGGCCGAGCGCACCAAGTTTGTCGAGGGCGCGAAACGTGTGAACAATATCGATGCGAAGACCGCCGACTCAATCTTCGACATCCTCAACAAATTCGCCGGCTACGGATTCAACAAATCCCACTCGGCGGCCTACGCGGTGCTCAGTTACCAGACCGGTTACCTGAAGGCGAATTACCCCGTGCAGTTCATGGCCGCCATGCTGAGCTCCGAACTCGGCAACTCGGAAAAGGTCGCCCACTTCGTCGCCGAGTGCGAGTCCATGGGCCTCACCGTCCTCGGTCCTGACGTGAACGAATCCCGGGAAATGTTCACCCCGGTCGGCGACAAAATTCGCTTCGGTCTTGCCGGTATCAAGGGCGTCGGCGAACAGGCCGCGCAAAAAATCCTCGCCGAGCGCGAGGCCAGCGGACCGTACCGGGATTTTTCTGATTTCATTATTCGGGCCGATCCTCGCGCCATCAACAAACGCGTGCTCGAAAATCTGATCGCCACCGGCGCCTTTGATTTCAGTGGCACCGTTCGCGAAGACCTCTTCGCCCAGATCGACGAAGTCCTCTCCGCCCTCGGCGAACTCCAGCGCAAATATCCCGCACTGCGCAAGGAAGCCGCCGGTCCCGCCAAAGTCGAGGAGCCCGCGGAGAGCATGCTCTTCGACCTCGGCACGACGCAGGGCGGCGCGCCCCTGCCGGATCGCATCACCCTCGCCGCGGAATTTGCCGGCTTGCTTCGCCACACCAGGCGCGCCCCCGCCGCTATCACCCGGGCCATCGTTGCCACCCCCGTCGCGTCGAACGGTCACGACCAGCACGGCATGTTCGATCTGGGCCAAGCCAAGGCAACGAACGGAAAACCGAAAGCCGCGGGCGCACCCGAGCGCAAACTCACGGCCGGCAACCGCCTCCAGTTCGAAAAGGAATTGCTCGGCTTCTACATCTCCGGCCACCCGATGAACGCCTACACCGGCCTCGCTGAGGCACTCACCACCCACACCGAGGAGCAGGTGCTCGCCGAGGGCGACCGCATGGAATTCCGGATGTGCGGCGTCGCATCCGGCATCACGAAAAAACTTTCCCGCAAGGACAACCGTCCGTGGGCGTTCTTTAACCTGGCCACCAAAAAAGCCACGCTCTCGGTGAACATGTATTCCGAGGCCTACGAAAACTACGGCAAAAACCTCGCGGAGAATCAGCCGGTTGTAATCTTGGGCAATGTGATGCGCGGGGACGATGGCGCCCGGCTCAATGTCAAGGAGTGCTATGTGCTCGACGCCCATTTGCCGGGCACCATCCGCGAAGTCACGTGGCTGCTGCATCCCGAGCATGAGGCCTTACCCGACTTCCTCAAAAAACTGCGCATCGCCCTCTGTGACGCCGGCGGTGAAACCCGCGTGCGCCTGGCCTTCATGTTCGAAGGCCGCGCGGCGCCGATCGCGGAGGTCGCTTCCAGCCTCAACTGGCGTGTGACCCCGGCAGCGTTCCAGGAATTACGCCAACACCCCGCCGTCGCCGGCACACAAGTCGAAGCCCGCCGCTTGGAAATAAAAGTAACCCGCCGCTGGGCGAAGAAGGGCTAAGGTGTTTCGCGAAGGAATCGAAGGAGGCACAATTAGCAGTTCCCCTCTTCTGGGTTTCCTGTGTATTCCGTGATTTAAATGTCGGAATCATCCATCCTCAACAATGCTGCCCGCATCCTTAAACTGGTGCAGGAAGGCACCCCGGCCGACCAGGCGTTGCGCGATTCGCTCACGCAGACCCGCCACTACACCGCGCCCGGCGACCGGCGCGAAATCAGCCGGGCCGTGTTCACATATTACCGCTGGTGGCGTTGGCTGGGCGAAAACGATTCGCTGCAAAAGCAACTGACCGCCGCCCTCGACTTGCAGGCACGCTTCAACAAGAACCCCGCCAGCATCAAACCTGCGGCCCTCGCCTCCCGGGCGGTCCCCGACTGGTTGAAGGCCGAGATGGAGGTAATTCCTGCGGCCTGGTTGCAACAGCTTCAACGTGAGCCGACACTGTGGATCCGCACCAAGCAAAGCCTCGGACCCAAAGTCACCACGGCGCTGAATAACTGTACCCCGGCCAGTCTCCCTGCAACGGGCGAGCTGACGACGGCATTCAGTTATTCCGGCATCACGGATCTTTACCGGGCGGATGGATTTCAATCCGGCGAATTTGAAATCCAAGACCTCGCCTCACAACTGGTCGGCCACGCCGCCGCGCCGCAGCCGGGAGAAACGTGGTGGGATGCCTGCGCCGGCGAAGGCGGCAAGACGATGCATCTTTCCGACCTGATGCAAAACAAAGGGCTGCTTTGGGCCAGCGATCGCTCTCTGCGCCGGCTTGCCAAACTCAAAGAGCGCGCCGCTCGAGCCAAGGTTTTCAATTTCCGCGCCGCTCCCTGGGAAGGCACCAAACAACTTCCCACCAAAACGAAGTTCGATGGCATCCTCCTCGACGCACCCTGCAGCGGCGTCGGCACGTGGCAGCGCAACCCGCACGCCCGGTGGACGACTACCCCGAAGGACGTCCACGAACTCGCCGCCGTGCAAGCCCAGCTGCTGGAAAACATTTGCGGCTCTCTAAAGCCAGGCGGTCGCCTCGTGTACGCCGTCTGCACGCTCACGCGCGCGGAGACCACCGCGGTGGCCGACGCATTCACTGCGGCACATCCGGAATTAGTTCCCATCCCCGTACTGGGTCGCACCGCCCAGCTCACCCTCTGGCCGCACGAGCTCGGAGCCAACGGCATGTTCATCGCCGCATGGAAGAAACGATAGTACGTGGACTCCGCCGCCGCGAATGCCCCGTGAGGGTTGCTGCAAAAAAGCCCCACCACCACTCATCCAACGCGGGAAAGCCAACTGCGGCGGCGACGGGATTCGCGCCCTAACCTCCTAGCACTCGTGAGCGACACACCCATCAACAAAATCGACGGCGAGACTGTCCGCGAGGATTTCAACGCGATCAACACGGTGCTGCACTACACGCGTGCCGCCCATTTTATCGGTCTCTGGAAATCGGAACTGGCCCTGATCGAGCGATACTTCCCCGACCAGAACGCGCACTTGCTCGAAGCCGGCTGCGGTGCCGGCCGCGTGACTGTCGGGCTGTGGCATCAAGGTTACCGTCGCCTCACCGCCTTCGATTTCGCCCAAGAGCTGGTCGAGCAAGCCGAGAGTCTCGCCCAGGAGCAGGGCATCCAGGGCATCACCTTTCTCCAAGCCGATGCGACAAAATTAACCAACGAGGCTAGGAGCAATCCGGCAGAGGCGGTTCGCCCCAACCGCCCTCCACAGCCGGGTAGCTCGACCCTTCAGTTCGCCTCGGCAATTGCTGAATGCAGTCCGAAGCACCGCGGCGCCCCTGAAACCCCGACCAACCTCGCCCCCGCGGCTACTTGTCATCTATTATATGACAAGCCGTTCGACGGGGCTCTCTTCATGTTCAACGGCCTGATGCAAATCCCGGGGCGCGAAAACCGGCGGGCGGCCATGCGCGGACTGCAGCAACTCTGCCGGCCCGGCGCGCATTTTATTTTCACCACCCACGACCGCGAAGACCCGAAGGACGTCAAGGCGTGGGCGAAAGAGGCGACTCTCTGGGCGAAGGGCGAACAGAATCCGCGCTTGCTCGAGTTCGGCGACCGCTACTTCACCGACGAAACCGGCAACACTTTCATGCACCTGCCCGACCGCCCGGAAGTGCTCGATGATATGGCCGCGACCGGTTGGGCCCATGTCCACGACACCACCCGCAACGAACTCGCGAGCGAAACTCCGAAGGTGCGCAATTTTTCCGACAACTGCCGTTTCTGGGTGGCGAGGAAATCTTAGGGGGCGTCTAAAGGTCGGGCGCTTTATCCTTAAAGCGGCGGCACGATGAACGCATACCGCGCAAACCCGGCGGGATAATTCTGCTGGCCAGCAGAACGCCCTACCAACAGCAGATTTTTTGAAGACTCAAACCACGAGCTTTACTTCGTCTCCTTCGAATCCTGCGCGGGACAATGGTGTGATCAGCGATTCCCACCTTGGCCCGCCATCTTCCCCACCAGTCCTGCCTTTACCACCGGCCACTCGGCCGCGGTGATGCTGAACATGGCGGTGTTGCGCACATAGCCGTCATGCACGCGTGTTTGGTAATTTCTTAAAATCCCCTCGAAGACTGCTCCCAACCGGCTGATGGCCGCACGGGACCTCTCATTTCGCTCGTCCGTTTTTAACTGCACGCGCACGGCGCCCTGTTGCTCAAAGGCGTGCTGCAGCATCAGGAATTTCGCCTCGGTGTTGACCGCCGTGCGCTGCACCTCGCATGCGAGCCAGGTCCAGCCGATTTCCAGCGCGCGATGAGGCGGGCGGATGTCCAGATAACGGGTTGAACCCACCGGCACTCCATCGCTCTTGCGCACAGTCGCAAACGCCACCGTACCTCCGCCTTCCTGCTCCATCACCGCTTCCGTAATCCACGCCTCGACCGCAGCCACCGATGGAAACATGGGAATCGGGAGCCACCGCCAGATTTCGCTCTCCTGACTTGCGACAAAAAGGGCACCGGCATGATGCTTCGCCAGCGGTTCCATCCGCACCACGCGGCCCTCTAACACCACCGGCTTGGGATCAAATAGGGGAAGCATGCGGGCAGCATACCTATCACGAGCACCAGCCCAAGTCCGAATCATGGGTCCACCCATACAGCGCCTTGGTTTTCGAGGAATACGGTGCCTCCACCCATGTGGAAAATCCTCGAACCGGGGCCGAACCACCACGTCACTCGGCAAACCCACCATCCCCCTCCACAAGTTATTCCTCGCACGTCGGAGCGGTCTTCGGGCCAGCAGGGTATTTCCCTCCAAATTACTCGTTAGAGATAAGCTCACCACCCGTCCGCGTCATCGTGGCTTATTGTTTCTCCACCGCGCTTGCGGCACGGCGGCGGGACTGCCAAGTTGCGGCCATGTCCTCGCTGTTCACCGACCGGGCGCTTTTATGGCTCGGCGCTCTCCTCTACCTTGCCGGCTTTCTGACCGGCCTAGCGGCGCTCACCCGGCGGCAGTCGTCCGCCGGTCCTCGCACCATTCTCAACACGCTGCTCGTCGCGGGCTGGGTGTTCCAAATGCTCGGCCTTTACGTTCGCGGCCTGACCGTTGGCGGCTGCCCTTTGGGCAATAAATTCGAGATCGTCCAATTCGTAGCGTGGTCCGCGATGGTGCTGTATTTTTTTGTAGGCACCGCCTTCCGTCTCAGCGTGCTGGGGCTCTTCACCGCCGGCTACGCCGCCGCCTTGTCACTGGTCTCGTTGCTCGTCGGTCGCTGGGATTTGATCCACAGTGAAAAAATCTTCGGTCCGAATCCATGGATCGAACTGCACGCGGCGCTCGCGGTTTTCAGTTATGGTGTCTTCGGCCTGCTCGCCCTGACCTCCCTCATGCAACTGCTGCAAAACTGGAGTCTGAAACACAAACGGCTCAACGGCCTGTTCTGGTTCCTGCCTTCCGTGGTGCAACTTGACCAGATCAACTACCGACTGCTGGCGCTGGGCGTGTTACTGCTGACGTTTTCCCTCGGCGTCGGCGCCGCGTGGTGGTTGCGCAACACAGCCTCCGTGGACTATCCCAAGCTGGTGGTGACGCTCGGGGTGTGGCTGGTTTATTTTGTCATGCTCGTGCTGCGCTGGCGCACGCGGCTGGTTTCCGCGCGTTTTGCCTGGGTTTGCCTGGTGATGTTTTTTATCGCGCTGCTTTCCCTCGGCCCGGTGAACTCCAGCCGCCCTCACGAGGTGATTCTCACGCCTGAACGCTGACCGATGGAGACCCATCCCTCCGTACTTTTTCTCTTGGGAGCCAGCCATCACACGGCTCCGCTCGCGATCCGCGAAAAACTCGCGCTCGACGACGCTCGCGCCGCCGCGCTCGCCACCCGGCTGCAGCAGACTCCGGGCGTGCGGGAATTCACCTTGCTCAGCACCTGTAACCGCGTCGAAATCTACGGCGTGGCCCGTGACGCCACCACGATTCCAGCGCTCCGCCAGGCGGTGTGCGAAACCACCGGGTGCACGACCGCCGAATTCGACGCCGCCAGTTTTCTGCGACAAAATCACGAGACTGTCGCCCACCTCTTCTCCGTCGCCTCCGGACTGGATTCGCAAATCGTCGGTGAAACGGAAATCCTCGGACAGGTAAAGGCCGCCTACGATAGTGCGCTCGCGCGCCAGTGGACGGGGCCCGTGCTCAACCGGGTTTTTCAAAAAACTTTCCAAGCCGCCAAACATATCCGCACCCACACCGCCATCGGCGCCGGCCAGATCAGCATCGCCACCGTCGCGGTGGATCTCGCGGGCCGCATTTTCGGTGAACTTGCCGGCACGCGGGTGCTGGTCGTCGGCGCGGGGGATATTGGGTTAAAAACCGTGCAAGCTTTCCAAAGTCGCGGCGCCTCGGCGATCACCGTCGCCAGCCGCACTCTCGCCAAAGCCGAGGAGGCCGCCGCCCTCGCCGGAGGCTGGGCGATGAGCCTCGCCGATCTGCCCGAAGCCGTAGCGGGCGCCGACATTGTTGCCACTTCCACCGCCTCGCCTGATTTTGTGCTCACGAGAGAGTTGATTGCCGCCAGCATTAAGCGCCGCCCGGCGCGCCCGCTGTTTTTGATCGACCTGGCGCTGCCGCGGGATGTGGACCCGGCCGCGGCCGGGCTCGCGAATGTGTTTCTCTACAATCTCGACGACCTCGCAAAGATCGCCGAGGAAAACCTCGCCCAGCGCGAAGCCGAGGTGGCCAAATGCCGCGCAATTCTGGCGGAACGCACCGCCGCCCTGTGGCCGCAAGTCGCTCAGTCGCTCAGCCAGCCCCGGGCTTAGAGGAGCGCTGATGCGGAACCTTCCAGCATCATCCCGGCAGGCGCCATTTCGCACGTTCCAAAGCTGCGGCCAGCTGGGCCTCAGTGAAAGGCCGCGCCACATAATCGTTGATCCCCGCGGTGAGCCCCGCGTCACGATCACCCGGGCTCAAGTCATTCATCAGCGCAACCAGCCAGGCCTTGCCGGCTCCCAAGGTCTCACGCCGGATCTGGCGCA
>JANYDX010000138.1 GCA_025363395.1 Verrucomicrobiota bacterium | reverse complement strand
GTTACGTCGAATTGCGCATTGGTCTGAGCGGGATAGGGCGCCTTTTCTTCTTCGTTGGTAAACAGGCGGCTTCGCTGGACGACGCAAAGCTGGAGGCTGCCGTCAGCGAGTTCAGCGTACAGCCGCAGGCTGACCGGATTCGGCAACTGCGCCGGAACATCAATCAGCCCGTACAAGGCGCAATTTTTCGCGCGGGGGAATTGCGGAAAATAACCGGCCGGATTTGGCGAGGGCTGACAGTGATCCACCGCTTGCCAGGTTTGCAGGTCGAAGGTGGCCAGCACGCGTGTGATCGGCTGGGTTTCGTGAAACAGATAGCCGAGCACTGCGCTGCGGCCGAAACTGCTACGCGCGACAGCGGCAGGTTCGTCGAGGTGGCCGTGGAATGGTGCAGGCGGATGTTGCAGATCGCGCGGATAGGGAATGGACGCGACGAGCTCGTGCGCCAGCTCGGCCAAGGGCCGCTGGGGCTGGCGTCGTTGCTCCCTCAGTACTATTTGCAGCGCCCGGCCAAATTCGTGCCAGCGCAGAGGTCCGGAAGGCAGGGCGAAGTTGACTGGCGGAGCGGAGGCCTCGATGCGATAGGACACTGTTTGGAAAGCCGACCAGCGACCTTCGATTTCCAACACTTCGAGTACGATCTCGGTGGTACCGACCGGAAATTCGACGGCGACATAAAATTCCGCGAGCACGAAGGGGCGGCCGGTGTTGAAGTGGGTGGCCAGATCGGCGCGTGCCAGTCCGTGCACGCCGGGGAAAATGCGCTCACCCAGACGCGCCCGCACGTCCGCAAAATGTCCGCCTGCTTTCGGCCACACCCAGCCGCGCAAAAAATGTCTGCCTGATGGCAGTGATGCTCCCGGAGCGGGTGACTCAATCTGACTGAAGCTGAAACCGGTTTCCGGCATGAACGTGGAGGATCAGTCGCGCGCGCCGTGAATGGCAATCGTATGCTGCGCCAGAGCCAGCTGGCGCGGGAGCAGGTGCTTCGTGTCGAAATGGGTTTCGACCCGGGTGCGGGCACGGTCGGCGCACCCGCGGGCCAGCTGCGGGTCGGATAACAGCCGGGCGAGACCGTCGGCGAGCGCCGAGGAATCGCCGGGGGAAATGAGCAATGCTTCCTTTTCGTGTCCGACCATCTCGGGGATGCCGTGAACGTCGGTGCTCAAAATGGGGACATCCATCGCCATGGCTTCAAGCACGACCCGGGGAAAAGATTCCTCATAGCTGGAGCAGACAAATAAATCCGCGGCGCCCAGGTAATCGTAGGCCCGGGGTGTTTCGGCGATGAGGCGGAGGTTGGGCCGGCCCAGGCTGGCGACGAGAGCGGCCATCGATTCGTCAAACGGGGTGTGGCGTCCGCCGACCATCCAGAAATCGCCTTGCGCAGCGAGCTCCGGCTGCCGGCGCCAGAGCAAGTCGACGGCCCAGGCGAAAATATGCTGACCCTTTCGTTCGCACACCGCGCCGAGATTGATCACGAGTTTGCGTTCGGGCGAAATACCGAGCGCCGCGCGTAGCTCGCGACGGGAGTTGGCCGCGTGGTGGGCGTCTATTGCGGCCAGGTTGATCCAGCCGGGATTCAGGTAGTAGTTGGCGCGGGTCGCGAGCGATTCGTAGTAATGAGAAGTATGGGCGGTGTTGAAGGAAACCCGCGTCGCCAGACCGAAGCTCGCCTCGACAAAGGGGATGATGGTCCGAGCTGCCGTGCCGTGGTAAAAAGCCGCGGGTGTCGTGCTTTCGTGAATGTAGAAAAGCGAGGGCCGGCCCGCTTGTTGCGCTAGGTGGATGGCCCAGTAACTGGCGAGCGTATTGGCCACGATCAAACTCGCCGCCTGGCAATTGATCTCACCAGAAAGTTTATTCAGGGCGGCCCGCCACTCGCCCGGGGATTCGGCGCGGGCCAGAGGAGTCGCATCGACCACCTGCACCATGGCGCCAGTGGCTTGGAATTCCTGGCGCAGGCGACCATCGCGCCCGCTGATGAGCAACAACCGTGCCCCGCCGTGCTGGATCAGGTGGCGGCAATATTCGAGGAGCAGCAGGGGCGCTCCCTCGTAGTCGAGATTTTGGGTGAAGACCATCACGGCACCCAATGGTCCGGCCGGCGGAGCCAAAAATGCCGGGGCACGCGACGGGACTTTGCTCCGGCGCTTCGGTGCGCGCAGGGAAAAATTCCGCCAGCTGCGCCACAATTCCCGGCGCAGTCCGGCTCCGCCCGCCACGTTGATGCCGGCAAGTTTGAGCTGGGAGGAAAGCGCGCGGAGCGATTGTAGAAACAGGAGAGACGAGGCTACGGGGAAGTTTTTCTTTTCCTCCTCGAGTCCGTAGGTGAACGTCTGCTGGGCGGCGCACAGCTGCAGACTGCCGTCGGCCAGTTCGGCGTAGAGCCTTAGGGTAAGTGGTCGCGGCAGTTGCGACGGGGCATCGATGTAGCCCTTGACGTTGCTGTGTTGCGCATTCGCGTGCTGCGGAAAAAGCTGGGGGGCGATCGGCGACGCGCCGCCGTGAGCGACGGTCTGCCAGACGTGAAGATCGAAGGTCGCGAGCACGCGAACAATGGCGGTGTGCTCGTGAAAAAGATACCCGTCGACCAGGATGCGGCCGTAAGCGGCCCGCGTGATAATGGCGGGCTCGCGGAAGAATGCGTGAAATGGCGGGGTCGGGTGCAGCAGGTAACGCGGGCACGGAAGCGAGGCGACCAGGCGAGAGGCGAGGTCGGTCGCACGGGAGGCGGGTTCCTCGGCGCGGAGACGCAACAGATGCCGGAGCAGCTCGGCGAATTCTGCAGCATGCACCACCGCCTCGGCGTCCGGGATGAAGGGGGTGGCCGCCGGTCCGCTGACGTCGAGGGTGCGCGTGTGCACCGGTTGCCACTGACCGTTGATGGCCAGCGCTTCGAATTCCAGGACGGCGGCGCCGGGCGGCAAATAAACCAACGCTTCAAACGCGGCGGGCAGATGTGGGGTGGGGTGTTTGAAATGCGCCGCCAGGTCCGACCGGATAAAACCATAAACGGCCGGCCAGATCCTCCCGGCACAGCGGACGCGGAGATCGGTGAGCACCTGGCCCGGTTTGCCCACCAGCCAGCCGCGCAGGACCAGCCGGCCGGCCGGCACATTCCCATTCGCAGCGGGGTGCTCGAGATTAAAAAACCCGTGGGCGAACTCGATCATGCCGTTGGTTCATCCCAGCCACGCTTCCCGGACCATCTGGAGATGCTGCGGGAGGGTGCGGGCGTGATGATAATTGCGGGCTGCCCGGGCGTAGGCCATGGAAAGCATTTTTTGATTTCCGGCGAAATGATCGGCCAGGGCGCGCTTCAACGCTTCGGCGAGTTTGAACGGATCGCCCGCAGGAACGAGGTGGGCTTCGTCGGTGTTGGTCAGCATTTCCGCGATTCCATTGACGTCGGTGCTGACAATGCGCGTGCCAAAAACCATCGCCTCGAGCAACACGCGCGGGAATGACTCTTCAAAACTGGAGCAGACAAGTATGTCCGCCATTTGATAGAAATCATAAATCTCGCTGGTCTCGTTGAAAATTTTTACCTCGTGCAGGCCCATGAGCTTGATGTCTTCGAGGAGCATTTCCATGTAGAGGCCAGAGCGGGCGCCCACCATGACCCATTGGATCTTTTTTCCGGGAAACAGGGTGGGCAGTTCCTTGCCGAGCAGATCGATTCCGCGGATATAGACGTGCTGGCCTTTGCGCTCACAGATCGAGCCGATATTGACGATGATGACCGCGTCGGGATCGAGCCCGTGCTTGCGGCGCAGGGCGGCCCGGTCGTGCGAGGCCTTGAACTGCTCGATGCGGTCAAAGTCCACCCAGCTGCGCAGGCTGCGGAAATTGTCGTTGAGGTTGAGTTCCTCAAAAATGCCGCGGGTGGACTGGGCGGTAAACACCACGCGGGTAGCCAGTCGGAACGCTTCCTCCACCGTCGCATGCATCGTCGGCGGCAGGAGCTGGGCGAAGAAGCGATTCACGGTGTTGCTCTCGTGAATGTAGAGCGCGGAAGGTTTGTCCAGCAGCGCGGCGAGATGAACGCCCCAGAAGGCCAGCATGGTGTTGCAGACGAAAACATCGGTGTCGTCCCAGCGCCGGGAATCGGCGAGTTTTTTCAACGCCGTCGTAAAATCAGCGGGCGTTTTGGCTCTGAGCAGGCCGGACGCATCCCAGATTTCGACCTTGAAGCCGAGTTGCTCATAGCGGGCGCGCAGCGCGCCGTCTTGGGGTGAGACAATGGTAACCGCAACTCCGGGCTGCTCGGCGAGGAAACGGGCGAGTTCGAAGATGAAGATCGGCGCACCTTCGTAGTTGAGATTGTGCGTGATCACTGTCGCGCGGAAGGGACGCGCGATTTGCGCGTGGCGCTGGTGGTAGGGATTCAGCGGCAGGTTGCGCGGCGGGAAATCGAGGGTCTCGCTGTGATAGGGATCGCGATAGCCGCCATGGCGGGCGAGGTACTCGATGTGTTCGCGTTCCGCGTAAGTGTTGCCCCGGGTCGCGCTGCCCAGGTGGCGCAGCACGGCCTGCGGAGTGAAAACTGTGCGGAATCCCGCGGCGCCGGCGCGCAGACAGTAGTCCACATCGTTGTAGGCCACGGAAAGTTTTTCCTCATCAAAACCGTTGAGCTGGCGGTACAGCGCCGTGCGGGTGAGCAGGCAGGCTCCCGTGACGGCGGCGACATTGCGGGCTGCGTGCGGGAGAAACTGCACTCCGAGATCCTCCGCGGGTTCCTTTTCAAACAGCACGTGGGCCAGCCCGTCTTCGCGGCTCAGGGAAATGCCGGCGTGGTTCAAGGTCCCGTTGGGATAAACCAGTTTGGCGCCCACGACGCCGACGTGGGGCAAGCTGAGCCAGCCGGCGAGGTCTTCGAGCCAACCCGGGGTCAGTGCTTCGACGTCGTTGTTCAAGTGCAACAGGAACGGAGTATCCGCCCGGGCGCTGCCGAGATTGACCAGCCGCGAATAGTTGAAGCCATCCACCGCGGCGGGTGCACGCAAAACATCGCAGCGCAGATCCGTGCGCGCAGGCAGGGTGGCGAGATAGGCGAGCGTTTCGGCGTCGGTGGAGTTGTCATCGACGACGACAACCTTGACCGATTCGACCGGCGTGGTGCGCGCGAGGGAATCGAGGCAAGTGCGGAGCAGATCGGCGCGGTCCTTGGTGGGAATGACGATGGTGACCGGGTGGTCGCGCAGAATGGCGGGGTCCCATTTGAGCTGGTGCAGGCACAGGGCGTATTGACGGGCGAACTCCGGCAGCACCGGCTCGGCTCGGAGGCCGCGGCGTTGCACGGCTTCGGCGATGCCGCGGCGGGCGGCGTCAAAGAGATAACCCTTTTGATCGCCGCGGGTCGCGGTGCTTTCGGCGTGAGCGCGCCAATGATAGCCGATGAACGGCACGTGAATGATGTCGCGGTCCTCGATCAGCTCGGCGCAGCGCAGGAAGAGGTCGATATCCTGCGCTCCGTTGAATTCGGGGCGAAGTCCGCCGATCTGCTGGATGATACTGCGACGGATTACACTCAGGTGATGGGTGTAGTTGTGGGTCAGCGCCATTTCCGGGCTCCACTTGCCTTTGAACTGGGGATCGAAGCGGCGGCCGGTGTCGTCGATCTTGTCTTCGTCGGTGTAGAGATAACCGGCGGTGGGATGGCGGGCGATGGCTTGGGCGACGTGCAGCAGTGCGTCGTGGGGCAGGAGATCGTCGTGATCGAGCAGGGCGACAAATTCCCCCGTGGCGATTTCGAGCGCGGAGTTAGTGGCGCGGGCGATGTGGCCGTTTTGCGGGCGGAAAACAGGTTTGATGCGCGGGTCGGCCTTCGCGGCGTCCTCGAGCATGCGACGGACGTGCGGTTGCGGCGAAGCGTCGTCCGCGATGCAAAGTTCCCAGCGCGGGTAGAGCTGCTGCTTCAAGCAATCGAGCAATTCGCGGAGATATTTCTCGGGCGTGTTATAGGCGGGAACGACCACGCTGATGAGCGGGCCGCCCGTCTTGACCAGGCTTTGCGCGTCGGCCTGCAGCAAGGCACGCAGTCGCGGAGTCAGGCGGTTGTGCCACGTCCACCGGGTGTACGGATCCTGATCGCGGCGACGGACGATGGTCTGCGGGATGGGCTTGGCCTCCCCACGACTGAGCGTGGCGGCCAGTGATTCCTTTAATTTGGCGATCTCGGTGCGAGACTGCTTCCAACTGTCGAATTTGAAACGGCCGAGCAAGGCCCCGCGGAGGAAGGCGGCAGTTACTTTGTAGAAAAGTGCCGGGCGGTAAATGGGAACGGGCCCCGCATGCTCCTCACGGCGGTCGAGGTACATGCGGCGCGCGAAAGCGATGGGCCGGGTGCCATCACCGGTCTCGGCGAAAATTTTGAGATTGGCCGGGCTGGGCGTGTCCTGCCGGATATCGATCAGGCCGTAGTAGCCTGAATTCAGCGCATTGGCGTGATCGGGCCGGTGAGACGCGACGTCGGGGCGATCCTTGGGATAGACCAGGCGGTTTTCGGTGAGCACGCCGGTGGTGGCACTGAGCTGGTGAATGTCGCGGCCGACGCCGAAGATCCAGCCCGTGACACGGAATTTTCCGTAACCCGCATTGATCCAGAAGCCGGGATTTTCGATGTGGCCCAGGAATCGGTTGCCGATGGCGACATCGCTGGTCGGCGTCAGGATATCGCGCAGGATCTGATCGGCCTCCCGGCAGAGCACGGACCACGATTCACGATGAAAATGGCGGTAAAGGTAATGAAGCGATTGGTGGACAACCGTGGCCCGGAGAATGCGGGCTGGCTTTGTGGCTTCGGGCGGCAGCGCCGAGGTGTCGAGTGGCGCGCGGAAAAATTCCCGCCATTCCTTGCCGTCGTGATAATCGAGTGCGATTTCCCGGGCACCCCGCCACACTTGGACCAGCTGGATGAAGCCGGTTCGCAGCGCGATGAGTCCGCCACCGAAGGCCGCCTGAGTATCCGGCCGGTCGAGGCCGTAGATGCCGAGGTAGGCGCGTTTGTCCACGCGGGCGCGAATGTCCACGCAGTTGCCCGTGGGACCGGCATAAAGCCAGCCGGTCACTTCGATTCCGGCCACCTCCGGCCGCCAGGTGGCGGGACTGTCGATGTGGAATTGGGGCGCTGTGGGTTCGCTCATTAAAAGTTCAGGTATTAAGCGGCACGTCGGTGGCCAGTAAAGCCTGTTCGGGGGAGCGGTTGCGGGCATAAAATTGTTGGCAGGGTGCGGCGCTTGGTTTGAGGTGTCGGTTTGCAAAATACGACTGATCCTCAGATTTCCGGCGGTTCCGGCACCAAGCTGGCCGGGCTTTTTTTTGCCGTGGCGTTCGTCTTCAATCTTTGGGCGGCGTCAGTAGGCTGGGGTAATGGCAATTTGCGGGGCCACGAGTTTCGCCAGGCACAAACCGCCCTTTCGACCTATTTCATCCAGCGGGAGAATAATTTCTCCCTCGCCTATCCGACGCCGGTGTTGGGCAAACCTTGGTCCATTCCCATGGAATTTCCGTTGTGTCAGTGGACCGTGGACGGGTTGAGCAATGTCAGGGGAATAGCGCTGACGCCGGCGGCGCGACTGGTGGGCCTGCTCTGTTTTTATTTAACCTTGCCCGCGGTGTTTTTCATGCTGGGGCAATGGCAGCTGCCCGCCAGCCGCCGTTGGTTGATCCTCGGTTTGATCGTCAGCAGCCCGATGTATATTTTTATGCGCGGGGATTTTTGATCGAGACGATGGCCCTACTACTGAGCCTCTGGTTTTTGCTGGGTTACCTGCGCTGGTCGAATTTCGGAATGGGTAGCTGGCTCCTGGTGGGAGCTTTTTTGGGCGCGGGTTTGGTGAAAGTGACCACGTTCATGCTCTATCTGGTACTGGCGGCAGTCGGAACGCTGATGCTTCTCTGGCGGAACCGCCCGACCCCGGAGCATCCGGCTGGGCGTGTTTCATCCGGATTGCCCGACGGAGCGTAGCCGCGATGTCGGTGCCCTTGGCGCTGACTTTCCGGTGGATGCATTTTGCTGATGCGACCAAGGCGATGAATCCCAGCAGTCAGTTTTTGGTTTCGAAGAACATGACCGGGTATCATTTCGGGACGAGTCAGACGCGTTTCGATGCAAAAGTATGGGCCGAATGGGTCGGACCGGTGGGACTGGGCCTATATAGGTCCGCTCACTATCGAGTGATTGGCCTCGTTTGGTGCAGGCTGATGGTGCCCCAGTAAGCCCAGTCGTTGACCAGATTGTTCTTCGGGCCGGGAGTGGTTTTGAAGACCACGCTGCCACTGAAAGGGCCAACGGCTCTCAGGTGGATCGCTTGCAGGCCGCGATCAGCGGGTATCTTGGCCGGATCGAGTTCACGTTGGAAGAGGTCGCGACGCAGACCGTCGGGGCGGATTTCAAAAATCTCGATGCCCACGCCATCGGTGACGGCGGCGCCGTTCGGGGCGTAGGCAGCATCGACGATTCCGAACTCCGCGTCGATTTCCGTGGCGCCGGCGGGGGGGATGAAATGCAGTTCCGAAACCGGATGAGCCAGGATCATGGGATGTCCGTTCGCTTCCCCCACTTTAAATCCAAATTTGCTGCGGGCCTTGACCGGCCGGGGTGAAGTCATCGGAAGGACCAAGGTGCTGAGATCGTCGTCCTTCAAGTTGTCCGGATTGGCTCCGGCGGAAGTTTGAACGTTGATGACGGCCTGGGTAAAGGTGCGCCCTTTGAGTTCAGCTGAAGCCGGGGCGATTTGTTCCGCCTGCAGGTAGAGATCGCCGTCGGCGCTGGTGGCGAAGGGGGCTGGCACAAGATTAAAGCGTTTGAGTCGCTCCTGGATAAACTCCGGCGAAAAAGACGTGGGCAATGCGCGTTTGATCAGGAGCGCGACGATGCGGCGCGGAGGCAGCTGACCAACGATATCTTCCAGCGCCTTGAAGTCCTCCTCGCGACCGTTGGGCACCATGATCGCCCGGCGTTGCGAGTAATACGGGATGAGTGAATTCCAGTCCCAGCCGTAAATCAGGACCACGCCGTCGGGCGGCACGGTGTGGCGGATGACGGTGGCGATTTCAGGGGGCTTGGGCAATTCGCGCCGGTGGTTGAAAGCGTAGCCGCGGTAGAAGGCCAGCAGTTGTGCTCCGAAGAAAAGCGCGATCATCACAATCCTGGCGGTGCGCGGAATCGTGGCGGAATTCCACATGCCGGCCAGCAGCAGACCGGCGGCGGTCAGAAGCAGGAGGGCATTCGCGTTGTAGTAATAATCGTGGCGATAATACAAATTTGAGAACAGCAGCGGGCCCATGATGAACGCCGCCGCCCCGGCCGCCGCGAGCAGGCGTATCCGGCCGGTGACCAAGGCAGCGCAGATCAACAGGATTACTGCGGCCGGTTCGCTGAGGACAAATTGGGCGATGTTGCTCCAGACGGTGTTCCAAACCTCAGAAGAAGAACGCTGTTCGAGCGTGCCCCAGTTCCATGAAGTCATTTCAGATGACTTCAGGAAGCCGCTGAAGGGATTGGCGTCCTTGACCGCATCCGCGTGATGCACCCACCACTGCGCGCAGACAACTGAGACGAGCACCGGGATGCCGCACAACAGAAGGGCGCGCCAGACGTTCGCCGCCGAGTGAGATTGGGCTTTCCGGTGCGGCCAGCCGAGCCAGAGAGCGACACCCGCCGCTGGAAAACAATAAACCGCGAATGTAGTCACCTTGGTCAGAGCGGCCAGTGAACCGCAGACAGTGGCGACGGCGGACCAGCGCAGGCTCAGGTCACGTACGGCCAGACCGATGCCGAGGAGAAACCACGTGGAGAAACACAGGGCGGTCGACTCGATCATGAACGTCCGGCCATAGAAAAGGTACACCGGTGAGGACAGCACTGCCGCCGCGACCAGCAGGCGGCCGGGGCGGGTCAGTCCGACCAGTTCGGCCAGCCCGCAGACCGCCGGCAGCGTCGCGAGTAGAAAAAAGATACTGGTGGCGCGCCCGCTCTGATCGAGGGGCATGCCGGTGAGGCTGCTCAGGCGAGCGACGCACCATTGATAGATCGGAAACTCCATCGGAATCGACCAGGTGGGTGGGCCGAACAGAGGCGTTTCGTAGTCGAGGCGGAAGCCGTCCTGTTTCAGCCAGTGGGCACTGACGGCTGTCTGCAATTGCCGGAATTCGTGCCGGTCAATGATGGGGCCGTTCACGAGAGACTCCAAGACCAGATGGCTACCAGCAGCATCAACCAGAAGGTAATGACGAGCGGCCGGTCGCCGACGGGGGAAGCTAGGGGAGGATTTCTCACAGGGGTGGAATGTGATGGCAACGGGTTCACTGGATTTTGATTTTCCCCCAGTAACTCCAATCAAATGAGATGTTATCAGCCGGGCCGGGGTAAAGTCCAAATACGAGAACACCGGAAACGGGGCCGATGGCTTCGAGCGTGATTGTTTGCAGACCGCGATCAGAGGGATTGGTCGCGGGGTTCAAGTAGTGTTGATAAAGAATCCGGCGGCCTCCTCCTGGCAATAGTTCAAAGATGACCACATCGATTCCGTCGGTTCGGGATGGACCGGTGTAAGCGCCCTCCACGATTCCCACACTGGCTTCAATGCGCGTTGCGCCAGCCGGGGCGTTGAAATGAAGTTCGGAGGGAGCATTGGCACTGATGCCGGGGTGTCCGGCGATTTCCGCCACTTGAACTGTCCAGGGAGTGAAGGTTGCGAAAGGGGCGGGCGAGGCGACAGACGCATAGTCGGCGGGATCGGCCTTGTGGAAAATCAAACGCGGGTCGCGGTGCTCCTCAGGATTTGAGAAATCTAATTGAAAACCGGGATATAAATTAGCTTTGTCGGCCAGCTCAGCTTTCAGGGATGACAGGCGCGTAGACGAGCAATAGAGATCGCCATCAGAACTTTTGGCGAACGGGTTCGCCGACAGATTGAGCAGGCTGGTGCACCATTTGATGAATGCGCCATCCTGCTTGTGGTCGCCTTGCAGTATGAGGGTGGTGACCTGACCGGGTTTTAGGCGCGACAAAATTTCCAGGAGGACAGCCGGATCATTTTCATGGCTGGGTGTCATGAGAATGGCGCGACGCTGAGCATAATACGGGATCAGGGCATTCCAGTCCCAACCGTAGATGAGCACGACGTCGTCCGGCGCGGTTGTCCGGCTGAGCAGACTGACTATCGGGGGCGGTGGTGCGGGCGGATATTTAAGGGTACGGGCATAGTCCGCGTTGAAATTGATCGCTTGTAAGCCCACGAACGTCACCAGCGTGGTTGCTTTGAATGCGGCGGGCAGACGCGGATTTTCGAGCAGCCCGGCGAGGACAATGCCAGCGGCCGATGCGGCGAAGAAGGCGGAGGGGAAATAGTAATATTCGTGAACGGTGTACAGGTTAGTGAACACCAGTGGACCGGTAAAAAATCCGGCGGCACACAGGAGAGCGGCGCGTCGGTAGGCGGGAGCGATGATCGGCAGGGCCGCGATCAACGGAAGCGTGGCCCAGACCGAGACGGCTCCGATCGACCATTCATGGCCGACAAATTTCCAAAAGACCGGATCAAGTCGCTGAGCCAGGGTGCCAAAGTGCCAGACGGATAGATTTTTGGAGGTCAGCATGGACGCAATCGGATTGGACCGCTTGACGGCATCGCTGAACGCGATCCACCAGATCGTCGCACTGACGATGGGCAGCGCCGGCACTGCTGCCGCAATCACAAGATGAAGAAGGTTGGGCCGGGAAGCGGCTGGTGCGGCGGGCCGGACTATTTTCCACACCAGGTAAAGAGTGTAGAAGGCCGCAGGCAGACCGAAGAGAACGAATGTGGTCACTTTGACCAGGGCGGCGAGAATGCCGGTTACCAAGGTGACGCCGGTCCATCGCCAGCCCGTCATCGCGAGGCTGCGAATATATGCGTACAGAAACCACACTGCCAGGGATGCGGCGCAGGATTCGATCATGAAAGCCCGTGAATAAAACAGACAAACCGGTGCGGTGAGCACCGCTGCCGGAATCAGACAGCGCCTCTGTGCATTGCCTTCAATCAGCCTCGCTAGGCCAAAAACAGCGGGCAGGGCGGACAAAAAAAATAAAATCCCGAGGGTGCGTGCGGCGAATACAAGGGGAATACCGGTGCCTTCGGCGAGCCGGGCCACGAGCCATTGATAGAGTGGAAACTCCATCGGGGCCGACCAGGGCGGTCCGAAAACGGGCATCAGGTAAGCCAGATGAAAGCCTTCCTGTTGCATCCAGTAGGTGGTGAGAGCCGTCTGCGTTTGTCTGAACTGGAAACGGTCGAGGAGAGATGCATCCCAGGCCCGTGTCATCGCCCAGACGGCGACACCCAGAAAAAGTGCGGCCAGCAACGGAGCAAACCAATGCTGCTCGGTGATGGCGTTGAGCCCGCGGGGAGAATTTTGTGACTTCACAGTCGGCTGGGATTTTAATGATGAGTGTAACCGGCCGCAGCCCTGCGGATCCCTTCCGAGAGCGACACCTGGGGTTGCCAGTCGGTCGCAGCGACGATGCGTTCATTGGCGAGACGGCTGTCCTGTACATCCCACTCCGGGCCGGGCTGACACTTGAGTGCTACGGTTCGGCCGGTGTGTTTTTCCACCAATGCGATGACTTCACGCACGCTGTGGGATTCTCCCGCACAGAGGTTGAAGGTGCCGGTCAACCGGCGGTTGATGATCTGTTCCAATGCCGACAGAAAATCGGTGTAATAGAGGAAATCTTTTTTGGCATGACCGTCGCCCCACAGTGTGAGGGTTTGGCCGGAGACGGCGCAGCGCAGGGCGTGCGGGATGATGCCTTGAGTCCTGCTTTGAGGGACCGGGTAGCCATATGGATTTGAAATTCGCAGAATGGTGCAGGGCAGTTGATGGCGGGAGGCATGCGTCTGGATCAATTCCTCCGCGGCCTGCTTGGCGCGGCCGTACCAGCCGATGGGGTGGCATACATCGGTTTCCTGATTTGGTCGGCCAGGCGCGTTGCCATACACGGCTCCGCCTGAGGAAAAGAAAATGAAGTGAAGCTGGTCACGAGTGGATGATGCCGTCATGGCCACCAATATTTTCTCCAGCAAAGGCAAGTCGTGTTCCCATTCCTTGCGCGGATGCTGTTCAGAGGTGGCGGGCAGCGTGCTCCAAGCCAGATGCAGGACGGTATCCGCGCGATTGAAAAACAGGCTTTGGCCTAAATCGAGCATTCCACTGAAGCCGTCTCCTGGAGTGCGGGAGAAAAGTCTGACGTCGTGCGCGGGGGCGCGAAAATGGTCGGCGATCAGCGAGGCGAGACGGCCGCGCCCACCATTAATGAGGATGCGTTTTGGCGGGGGCATGAATGCCTAAACTGTCAGGGCCGCGTAGAACTTGGCAAGCGCCTGCGCGGTTCTTCGCCAGCTGAAGTGCTGGGCGGCAAAGTCTGCCGCGCCTTGCGCCAACCGGTCGTAGAGCAACCGGTCGCAGCGCAGCTCACGAACGGCGCGGACTATGCCCGCAGCGTCCGCCTGATCGAGGACATAGGCGTCGATGCCGTGGCGCAGGCTCGCCCCAAGATTGGTGCGGGGCAACACCACGGGACGGCCCAGTGAAAAAAACTCCGGTAACTTGGAGGGGAAGCGATAGTCGTTGAAGGCATCAGGTCGCCCTGGCTGGACAAAAATATCGGCCAGCGCCATGAGTGCAGGATGCCATTGGTGGCGGATCTGGCCCAGCTCGATGACGAATGGGGCGACTTCGCCGGCTATTGGTCCAAGAAAATCAACGCGGTCCAAGCCCGTTCGGATAAGTGTCACCGGGTGGCCTTCACCGTTGAGTTGGAGCACAGCGGTGTAGAGCTCACGCATTTCGGCGGCGTTCGATGCGTGAACATTGCCATGATAAAATAGAACGGTCGTGTGGGGCACGACATCCAACACCTGCCGAAACTCCCGCGGAATTGACCGGGGAAAAAAATAACGTGAATCGGCTGCCGGACTGAGGGTCAGGCAGGCGTGACCGGGTGGGAGGAATTCGCGCAGTCTGTCGGTGATGACGGTGGCGCCATGTGAGGCGGCAAGAAACCGGCGAGCGTGGCGGGGATGGGAAAGATCGGCCGGGACCAACTGCTCGAGTTCGGCATCGGATAGTTTTTCAAGGTCCGAGAAGTTGCGGCCCAGTGACAGCGCCAGAATCTCTTGTTCGTTGTCCTCCAAGTGGACGACGATTTTGGAGCGATGGCGGTCAGCCAGCTTTTGGGTCAATTGACGGACGTTTTCCCGAGTGGTCCAGGCGTGGATGAGGTCGGGATCGCGACCGTTGGCAAAGGTGAGGCTGCGCTCGGCATCTTCATAGGTCAGGCCACGGAAGAGGGGCCGCACATGATGGGCGAGGGTTTCAATGTCTTCGGGCACTGCAACGGCGCAGGCGTGTCCGGCTGCGACCAGTTCGTTCGCCAATGCGGCGACATGCAGCGCGCTGTTCGATCCAAAACTGCCGTGCAGGACAAAGAGAATATTGAGCGGTCGGTCGGTGAGTGGTGGCGTATCCGTAGGGATGCAATTGCCTCCAGGCAGAATGGTGCGCGATGCGGTTAAATCCAGTTCTGGACCATGGTTTTCGTCTGTTGGAATGCTGAAAATTACTTTTGTAGAGGCGATGACGATGCGCCCGTTTGCGAGCCGTCCGCGCAAGCGGACCGGTCCATGTCCGGCGACGAGGCAATCACGGGATTCGAAGCCTGCTAAAACGGCATTTGGCGCCTCAGGGAAAAGCGCAGGCAGATCGTTTCGCGGGTGGAGCAGTGTGCAAGGCAACTCCCGGTGACCATAGCGGAGCACCAGTTCGCTCAGTGTTTCGCCGGATTGTAAGGCCCAACCGCCAACGCGGACACGATCGCATAGAATCCCTTGGCCGATCGGTTCGTCGAGTGCAGCCCGGAAGGGCGTCGGTTCAACTGCGAGACTGAGGGTTTTGAAGCATTGCCAGGAACCGTCGGTTGTTTGCGCCTCAAAACGAGCGGGGTAAACCCCAGCGGGCAAGACACCCTCAATGGCAAAGCCGCATTGTCCGGCGGCGGGTAGGCTGGGGAACAGGCGGGGCACATCGTTTCGGTCCAGACGGCTGGTCATGGGCAGGGTGCCGGCGGGTGTGGTCAGCCGTACAGGGGGTGCGACGGGCAAGTCTTCGTTGAGGCACCAACCGATTACCGCGACCTTGCCCTCTCTGGCCAGCAGGGGGCGGGCGGTTTCGATTTCGCCGTGTAGCCGGTCTTTAGCTACGCGGTTCATGATTTTCGATTGGACAGAGTGCGACCAATCGTGCGCAGCCAACCGGTCCAGCGCCAGCTGCGGGTTGCCTTGAGTGTGCGGATTTCGCCTTGGAGTTGGTTGATTTGCTCCAGGCGGGCAGTGGAGATGGTGTTGGATTCGGTTAACTGCCTGTTCAAATCTGTTACAGTATTGCTGAGTCGTGCATTTTGGCTGGTGAGTAAAACGACGTCACCTTGAAGCTGGGCGCGATTTTCGGCGCAGGAGGCGAGCTGCACGCGGGTTAGATTCAGCGCCTCGTTAGTCACATGCTGCATGTGACGCATGTGTTCGAACTGGGCTTGCAGTTCATCATGGACCTTCGCGAGATGGCCGGCTTCTTCCAGTTTTTGATCCACCAAGCACTGAGCTGCCTCAGTAAGCTTCTCTGCGTCGGTGCACCTGCCGGAGGATTTGTCGCGAATATCCTCCAGCTCCATAATGCGCACTTGCGAGAGAATGAGCTGCTGGCGCAGACGCTGGAGGATCACCGTCTCCGATGGGGCGGGCTCGGATTTCATGAAGATGACATCAAGGCGCCTGGTCAAAAGATGTGAAGCCTATTGTAGGTCTGGGATGACGAGGTGAATGCATGCGCTGAAATTCAAGCCGGGCCTTATCGCCCGGCCTTTTGTTTTCACCAGTCGATGAAGTCAGGTCTGCACTTTTCGTCTGCTAATTTTGATCCGGGAATCCCAATGCGTTGTGCCCAGACTGCTGAAAAGTCCGGATTTGATTGAATAAGCTGAAAAGAAACGCGGCGGAGAGGGATGCACAGAAAACTTCCCGCACGACCGAGTTTTGTGAATTTGATTAATGTCGGGACGATGAGCGCGGTTGATCATCCAATCAGGTCCATCAGGCAGATGTGCGACGAGGTGCTACGCACGATGAGCGGGCGTTTCAATGCGATCTAAGCCACATGCAGTGCTCCCTCGATTCCGCCTTCAACATTGTTGAAGGGCAAGATACTGCAGGCGCTCTATAAAGTGCGCTCACCCCGGCAGCTTTGTGCACGGCTGCATAGACCGATCTGATGTTCCGTTGGTTCATGAAACCTGCTGTTGGATGAGGCGGAATCCGACGCTTCAATCTACAGTAAAAACCAGCAGCGGCTGTTGCAGCACGCCGTGGGCGATTTGTTTTTCGCCACGGTGGTAGAGCTGGCCCTGCATCATGGCTGTGTGTACGACGGGCACTTTTAGGGAAGCGCTGAACAAAGCGTTTTT
>JANYDX010000126.1 GCA_025363395.1 Verrucomicrobiota bacterium | reverse complement strand
ATGATGCCCGCGGCGACCGATCCAATCGCATTACGGTAGATTTTTTCCAGGAGAAGGCAAAGGCCGACTCCAATCCAGCCAACGAACAGGGCGGACGAATAGAGGTTTGTCACGGGCGGGCGGCCTTCGAGCCACATGCGTGTGAGGATGCCCGCGGTTGCGACCACGAAGGCAACGAGCACCAGATAAAAAGCGGATTTACCCAAGACATCGGGCCACTTCAACCACGAGAAGATTGCGACGAAGAAGGCACACGCGTAGAGGGTCATGCTTTTGTAGAAAGGCTCCGCGGCGTTGAAGCGCGTCTCGATATCGCTTTTCTTTAACTGTGAGCTGAATCGTTTGGCCAGTTGGTCGCGGAACAGGCGGGTGATTTCGTTGAACTGGTCCGGCTGCTTGTCGCGCCAGGCATGGCCCAGCGCGGCGTACGCCATGATGTTGGGGTTGAGACTGCCGGTCTGGAACGTTTCCAGCAAAGTATGACCGGCTGATTTCCAAGCGGTCGGATTCGGGTCATCCTCGGCCGGGGGCACCGTCAATAAATTCCCCATCTTGTCCATGAAATCATAACGCTCCGCCATCGTGATCATAGCCTTGAACGCGTCTTCGTTCGCCGGTTCGTTTTTTTGTTTGGCTCGCACGGCCGCGACGCCGGCGGGCAGGGCTTTTTGAAATTTGATCAGCTCGTCCAGAAAGTCGGGACTGTCGGGTGCCTGCACACTGTGGCGAAGACGTTGGTAAAGAAGTACACGGTCGCGCAGCTGAATCACAGCCCGTTGAAATGCCGTCCGAACTTGGGGATCCACCGGCTCGGCGAGCTGCGCCTGACGGTCAAGTTCATCGAGCTTGGGCTCGAGCTGTTTGAAGGAGAATCGGGTGCGGGTCCCGGGAACGAAGTCGGCGATGGCGAGGACGCGCATCACTGGATTGTCGTAGTTGATTCTCGTCTGTTCTTCCGCGATGCCCATAAGGGTGAGCAACTCGGGCGAGTCAGTGGCGCTGAGGCGGAAGGTTGGGTAGTTATCGGCCTTGGTGGGAGCGAAAAGCACGTCTGCGAGCCACTCAATGGGACTTGCGACAAAGGGCACCGAAACGGTGGGATCACTGACCCGCTGGCGGTTTTGCAGAATCAATAGCGACGTGCGAGCGACGGTATCGAGTGGCTTGATCCGGCCGTTCACAAGAATCGGCAGCCGGCCAAAGGCGGCGAGGTCGAAGGAGCCGGACTCGGGCGCCGGAGAGCGCAACGCGGAGAGCACGTAGCCAAAACCGAAGACGAGAACTAAAAGTGGAAGGAAGCGTTTCATTAATTATTTAACGCGGAGCTCGCGGAGGACGCGGAGAGATTCGGAGCGTGGTTTGAAACGCGTTCGATTCCACTCGCGAGTTTTAGAACATGAAAATTGATCAAAAGCCCGAAGGGGTAATGCCCAGATCTTAGGTGCGTGAGAAGCGGAGCGCTATGAATGGGAACAATTTCTTCGAGAGCTTTAGGATAAGCACCTTCATGCGCGGACGCGAGTAACCCAGCGCCGAGCTCGCGAGGCACTTCGACGGCTGCATCAATCAATTCGTGAGAGAGGTCGTTAGGGGCTGTTGGGTTCATTCGATAAGTCTCGGTGTTCTCCGCGAACTCCGCGTTTTAAATCAGGTTTTTGCGGAGCGTCTGCGGATGAAGCCTACGAGGTGGATGCCGAATTGGGTGAGGAGGCCGAGGGCCATCAGGATGCAGGAAACGTACGGCAGCACCCAGCTGGGATTGCGGACGACCTGAAGGATCGTGGTGTGATCGCCCTCGAAGCTGGCCTGATAAAACGTCAGGCCGGCGTAGCGCAGCGGATTGTTCATGTAGATCAACACTTCGCGATCTTCATGGGTGTCGTCGGCTTTCAAGCGGACCCGACTCGCAAAGTTCTTCGGGATTTCGGTGCCCGCATATTTTTCGTGGGTAAACTTGAGCAGCGTGAGAGCAAACGGCCGGTAAAATCGTTTAAAGCGCAACGTGATTTCCCACGTCCGGCCCTGATAAGTCAGCGTCTGGGGCATGCCGAGGAGCGGTGAAACCAACCAGGTTCCGAGTGAACCTTCCGGGCCGATCAACTCGATATTGGCGGCCGGTGCATTGCGTTCGTTGGGTTTATAAGTGAGCGGAAGCGGAATCAAAGCCACTTGCGGACCGATTCCGCTCGTGGCGATGGCGGGCGGACTGTTGGCTGCCTGGTCGCGCCGTTGTAGCATGGCATTCGGATAATAGTTTTGGACCCGGACCTGGAAGGGGAGCTTCGGATGTTGGAGGCTTTCGCCGTCGCCAAGCACGGCTTCGGGAATGGCGACGACCTCGTTGAAATTCGGATCGGTGGTGTCCAACAACGCGAGTTCGATGATGCGATCACTTTCGGAATAATTTTTCGATTCGCCTTCGTCCAACCGCAGTTGGCTTTCTTTCTGGAAGAGGCCGGTCAGTAGTTCGCCGATGAGGAGCAAAATCACCCCGAGGTGAGTCAGCTGGATGCCCGTTTTCCTCCATTCGAGTTTGAACCGGTAGATATGCGCGGCGAGGAGATTGAGCAGCAGGAGCCCGCCGAGGAAGTAGCCGCCGGGAAAAACCGGTAGCGGAACATCAGTCCCAGGGATTTTTTCCAGGACAAAGAACGCGTGGAAGAATTTTTCCTGCACACCCCAGATCCCAAGGTGAACCTGGGCGAGGGTGGCCCAAAAAATCAGGATGATCGAAAGTGCGATCAGCACCACCGTCAGCTTGAGCGAGACGAAGAAGTCGCGGAATTGTTTGGTGATCGGAGTCATGCTCAGCGGGACCTGATCGTGCGGAGGAATTCGAGGAAGGCCGGCTTTTCGTTTGCGACGAGCGTGTCGGGTCCCATGAGTTTGAAGAACCAGGTATCACTGCCATTTGGTACGATGGCTCCGAGGATGCGCGTGGGCTTACCACCCGTATTTCCGGCAAAATCCACTGAGACCAGCTGAAGTCCGGCTACATCGAGATGAACGCTGTTGGTGTCCAATTCATTTTCGCCGAGAGGCGCGAGTCCGAGCTGGCCGCGCCAGCGGTTGAGATTGGCGAGCAGTCCCCCGGTCGAGCCGGGGAAGGCGGTGATGGAAAGATCCGCTTCGGCGCCTTCGCCTTTAACCGAAAAACTTCCCTTGCGCATGGCGCCGTTGGGCTTGGCCGTCCAAGTGGCGGGAGCGGACCAAGTCAAATCGGTTCCCGATGCGGTGGGCACCGGTGTGCTGGCCATGGCTTGTCCCGGCGAGTTGGGTTGAGCGGGATTTGGGCCTGGCGGAGAATTCTCAGCGGCCAGTGCTCCCGACATCGCGGGGGGCGGATCTTTCGGTGCGCGATAGGCCGTGATTTCGCGATCCTTGCATCCGCCCAGCAGCAGGAGCAACGAGAAGGCGGCAAAGACTGGCGGGTGGAGACACATGGACATTATTCACTCTAGCAATCTGCCGCCGACCGCAACCCAAACTAAAATCTATGAGTCCGACAGCCGGGCTGGATTAGCAAAGTTGAGATTTTGGCTGGGCCAACAGCGCAAGAGTTCTTAGGCAATGGGGATGCATATTACGCCACTCGGCGACACGGCACTGATGCTGGAATTGGGGGACGTCATTGACGAATCCACCCATCGTCGGGTGCGCACGGCCTGGCAGGCATTGCAGGCGGTCCCCCTGCCGGCGGTAACCGAATTAGTGCCCGCCTACACGACCGTGACGATCTTCTACGATCCGTACAAAGCGGTGCAGGCCGGCGCTCCTGAAAATAATATTGTGGAATGGCTCAGCGAGAAGGTGCGGGAACGCCTGAAAAATCCGCCGAAGATGGAGAAAACCAAGAATCGCACAGTGGAGATCCCGGTGTGCTACGGCGGTGAATTCGGTGCTGATCTCGGTCTGGTGGCGAAACACGCGAAGCTCTCGCCGGAG
>JANYDX010000110.1 GCA_025363395.1 Verrucomicrobiota bacterium | reverse complement strand
TTAAGTTGCTCGCGGCTCGGAATTGTGACAACAAATCTGAACGCCCAATTTAACTCGGTCCGAAGGAGCGATTTAATGAAAATGCGATGCTCGCTTCGCTCGGCTTCTTTTTAGCGACTGCCAGCCGCTGATTTTCTCATTTTACACCCGGTCAAGGTCGTATCGCTGCGCGATCTCCACCACGCGGAAACACTCCACTTCCCCTTCGTTGCGGCCGAGCCCGCCGCCTCAGCGCTCCGTCCACCTCTTTGACTTTCGGGTGTGGGGCGAAAATCGCCAATCGGCAGTAGGCGATCAGGTCACGAATCGTGACACACGCCCCACGGGCCGAACGGCACGAAACCATGTCCTGTGAAAATCCGTTCGATGAAACCATCTACTCCTATTCCCGCACCCAAGCCATCGAGGACGGCGTCCTCGTGGACCTGAGCCACGTCGATTCGATCCGCCAACACTGGAAACACCCTTTCGCCTGCACATCGACAGTATGGGCGATCATCGAGGAAGCGTTGCAACGGCCTGACCAGGATTCCTCCGGCATCTGCCACGACATTTCGACGATGGCAAACCTCGCGATCCGAAACGCGCAAGACGCACGCGACGCCGAACTGGTTCTGTTCGAGGTCATCATCACCGGAAAGAAACACGGCCTGAAACTGCAAATCGGCCCTGGCGACACCGCCGCGCCGGTGCTCACCCTCATGCTGCCTTACGAGGACTAACCTCCGGGGCTTCGGCCCCTTTTTCGTCTGTCCACGAAACGGCAAACGTTTCTGCCCCCCCCCGTATTTTCGGTAGATGCGCGCCGCTGCTATTCCGTCCCGTCCATTGTTCGATGTCAGCGGATCGGCCAGCCGGACAGGTCGACCACAATCAAAACAACTCAAAATCATCGCCGTCATAAAGCCGGCTCAAAACATATATGAACACCGCAACCGAATCACCGCAGATCAAATCAGCCAGCTCGGCACGCACGCCGCATTCCAGTTCCATCCCGGACGAAATCACGCAGGTGAAGCGCGAACTGCTTCAAGCTGAAGTCCGGCACGCGAGAGCACGCGCCGCCGTCTCTGGCGCAGAAGCAGACGTGAAAGTGCTAAACGCGCGCCTCAAAGCGCTCACGAAATAAATCCGCTTCCACACCCCGCGAAGCTGCCACGGCAAAACTCGCTAGCGAAAAGGCCGACCACGCGTCGGCCTTTTTTTGCGCGCCCCAATTAAACCGCGCCGCTCTGCGCGCATTCTTTCGCGACGGTCACCTTCGCAGCCGTCATATCGCGAATCTGCCGCTGAAATCCGGGGCGATAAACACCCTGCGGTTTCACATGCACGTAGCCCTGTTGCAGCGCATAGAGCATAATCTGCCCTTTGTGGTGCAGCCCGAGTTTGCCCATGATCGTCTTGCGGTGCGTATTCACCGTCCGATACGAGAGGCCAAGTTTATCGGCGGCTTCTTGATCGTCCGAGCCATCGCCAATGGTCGAGAGGACGATTTGCTCTTTTTCCGTCAGCGCATCGAGCGTGATGCTTTTGGGTTTCTTCAGGAGCGGCACGATAGACGGGCTGACGTAGAGATGATGCGCCAGGGCTTCCTGCATCGCCGTCTGCAGGTTTTCGAGACCTTCCTCACGCGCATCGTAGATTCCATCGTAGCGAATGCTCCGCAGCAGACAGAAAGTGCGAGCGTCCTTGTGCGACGTGAGGATCAGGATCGGCAATTTGCCGTCGATGAACGGCTCGAAATGTTCTAGACCGTCCATGTCATCGACGTTCACGCCCGCAATGAACAGGTCCGGCACGTTCGCTTGGATTGAATCGAGAGCGTCGAATCCCTTTTGAAAAACCTCCACGTGGGCGCCGCGCCAATAGTCTTTGATGTGGCGGCTGATCATGTCGCCATAAAGGCGGTTCGCCTTCAACACGACAATGCGAGGAGTGGCAGTCTTGGGCAGCATGGTCAGGAAGCGGTCCGTGTGAGTCGAAGTTGCTGACCGTCGGAATGCGGCACCAGTCGTCCGGCTCCCTTACCACCGGACAGCAGTTCTCGCGTGAGTGCGTTGCGGATCAAAAGCTCTGTGGCATCGCGCATGGGGCGCGCGCCGAGCCGCTCATGGTAGCCGCGTTGGATCACGATTTCCGAAACCTGTTGCTCCGGCGTGATCGCGAACCCGCGCATGGACAAAGCCGCGCACTCTTTCGCGATCATGCCCCCGGCGATTTCGCACTGGGCGTCGTAACCGAGTTTGTTGAAGACGACCGTGACGGTGATGCGCGCAAAAATTTCCGGGCGGAGTTCGCGTTGCGCGTCCTGACGGACGAGGCGCTCCATCGTCTCATACTTCGACTTGCGCATCGTCATGATGCGTTGCGCCCCGATGTTGCTCGTGAGAACGATATACCACTCGGAGAAATCGATCACGCGGTTGCGCCCGGTCGTGAGGCGCGCGGCATCGAGCAGTTGGAGGAGCACGTCGAGGACGCGCGGATGCGCTTTTTCGATTTCATCGAAGAGCAGCGTCCCGCGTCCCTCGCATGCGTCGAAACCCTCCGCGATGCGTCCGGCTTCTTCGCCGGTGCCGAGCAGCAGCGCGAGCCGGTCCGCCGTCTGATACTCCGACATATCGAGTCGCACGACCCGGCCGGGGCCGATGAGATCTTCCGTGAAGCGCAAAGTCAGCTCCGTCTTCCCGACACCGGTTGGACCCAGGAACATGAAACTCGCTTTCGGTCGGCCCGGCGTCGTGAGCCCGAGTTCGCCGTGCTGGAGTCGTTCCGCGACCAGATCAATCGCCATGTCCTGCCCCGTGAGAAGGCTCTTCAACCGCGTCGGCAGCGTCCGCAGTTTCTCACGATGTTCATTGGTTAGCATCGCGAAGAAACTACCACTTCACATCCGCATTGCCGCCGGTCGCGGCGGCTGGACTGGCAGGCACGGCTTCGACCGCAGGCACCGAGCGGACGCGACTGCGCTCCGCCGCCAGTTGGTCTCGCACTTTTAACGCCTCGGTGCTTTGCCGGACGAGCAAGGCATACTGTGCCTGCATCCTTTGCTGCATTTCCGCAATCGAGGTCTGCATCGCACGCACGTCCCCTGTGATCTGCCTTTGCGTGGCAAGTTCAGCCGTCAGTTCCTCGCTTGCAGGCAAAGGCACGACGCTCGCCGGTGCATACGAGGCACGCGGGACAGTTTCGAGTTCGTCGCTCGCCGTGACCGGCACGTGCGTGCGCCGGTAGACGGCGTGCGCTTCGTGGCGAATCGACGGGCTCGCCGCATCGCGGTAACCGCGCACATCGTAACGGGTCTCTACGATCTTGGTTGGCGACACCGCCGCGATTGCGACGGGTGCAGGAGTCTGCACAGCAACGGGGTGTTGTGTCGCGCAGCCGACCGCGAGCAACGGCATGAGGAAAATTGAAGTGTTACGCACGGTCATCCTTTTGTTGGGTTTTGAAGTTGAGGCGGCACTACACTCTCATCCGGAGCGACGGCGGTCGGCCGCTGTTTCACGCCCGCGATGCTCGCCTTCTGCGGATCGACCGACTCTAGGACGTAAACATAAAATTCCTTCCCGGCTGCCACGCGCACGTAGTAGCCGTTTTCTTCGATGTCTTTCAGAGTGCGCTTGGCGTAGAGATCGAAAACTTCGCCAACACCCTCACGCACGCCATTCGAAACCGAACCGGTGATCGTGGTTCCGAGCGCGTTCTGTGTGCGATCCTGTGTGCCGCGCGCGAATCCGCTGAGCGCCGCCGACGCGAGCATCTTGAGCTCTTGCAAATCATCGGTCGCCATCACACGACCCTTGATCCCGCCCGAGCCGTCGGTGATCCCGTAGCCGTCGATTTCTTGCTCGTATTCGCGATCCAGCGCGACGCCGTTAAACACTAGTTCACGGCCATCCTGCCACACGAAGCGCCAGGCACCTGAAGCGTTCACCCGATCACGCATCCGTCCCTTGCGCGCCGTGCCATGCACGAGCGTGTTGGCGGGGATGACCTTTTTTCCGTTCTGCCACACATCTTCCAAGAGCATCGCGATGACCGGAGTTTCGAGATTTGCGCTGTCGATGGTGTTCACGAGTTTGCACTTCAAGAGCGTGCCAAACGGAACGAATCGCTCCGGGGCCTGCGGCTCCGTTTGCTCTGCTCGCGCCGGAG
>JANYDX010000090.1 GCA_025363395.1 Verrucomicrobiota bacterium | reverse complement strand
ATCTCGAACGGATAGTCGACACCGGCCTGAAACGCCTGAAAGCAAAGGTTCGCTACGAGCCGATCGGATTCGAGCTGCTCCCAGAAAAATTCACGTTGGGGGAATTGCAGCGACTCTACGAAACAGTCCTGGAGCAATCACTGGACAAACGAAATTTCAGAAAACGAATTCTCGGCATGGAGCTCCTCGAAGCCCTCGACGAATACCAGCAGGATGTCGCCCATCGCGCCGCCCAGTTTTACCGGTTCAACCACCAGCGTTACGAACAGCTCAAGAAACGCGGATTCAATTTCGAACTCTAATCTTTCCCAACCTCCACCTCCCCCATCTATGTTCGGCATACGTTTCATTAAGGTCCAACCGACCACTTATCTGCTCCAATACCAGCGCGGTCACGTCGTGCGCGAAGGTACCGGCTTGTCGTTCTTCTACTATGGAATGACGACCTCGCTGGTCGCCGTCCCCACCGCCAGTACGGAAGAGCCTTTTATCTTTGAGGAAACCACATCCGACTACCAAAAGGTAAGCATCCAGGGACAGGTTACCTATCGTGTGGCCGACCCGAAAAAACTCGCGGCGTTGATGAATTACACGCTCAACGCGAACGGCCAGGGCTATGCGACAGATGATCCCCAAAAGCTCCCGCAGCGCTTGATCAACATCGTCAATGTCCATGCGCGCACCGAAATCCAAAACCTCCCGCTCCGGCAGGCAGTCAAGGCCTCGGATACCTTGGTAGCCGCTCTCCGCCCCAAGTTGACTGGTGCCTCAGAGGTGGCAGCCTTGGGTCTTGAAATCCTCGGCTTTTCGATTCTCGCAATCAAACCGACGCCAGAAACCTCGAAAGCATTGGAAGCGGAAACCCGCGAGCAATTGCTTAAGGAAGCCGACGAAGCCATCTACCGCCGTCGCAACGCGGCGGTGGAAAACGAGCGCGCGATCAAGGAGAACGAACTTAACACGGAAAACGCGATCGAACTCAAGAAGCGCCAGATTCGTGAAACTAAGATGGACGCGGATCGATCGATTCAGGAAAAACAACGCCTGCTACAGGAGGCACAAATGGAAACCAGTGTCGCTTTGGAGCAGAAGAAAAAAGAGTTGGTAGATCTGACGGCGCAAAATACCAAAGCCGAGGCCGATGCTCGTGCCTATGGCATTGAGGCTACGATGAAGGCAATGAGCGCCACCGACCCGAAAGTTCTCCAAGCTCTGGCCAACGCCGGCATGAATCCCGAACAGCTTATCGCTGTGGCATTCCAGGAAATGGCCGGCAGGGCCGACAAAATCGGTCAGCTCAATATCTCGCCGGATTTGCTGCGCGAGCTAATGGTCAAACGCGAGGGCTGATATGGAACGGTTGACCGAAAACAAGATCGTTCTTGTGACGCGGGAAACGCGCCTTGAAGAGCTTAAGGCGCGTTTCAATACTGTCGGCCAAGCCCGCTTCTATGTGGAGCCGGTCGGCGGCAATTTTACCGACTACGAACAGGAGGATTCCGTCTATCAGCGTGCCGTAGACCAAGCGCAGCAAATCACCAGCCTGCTTAGTCGCGTGCAGGTAGTGCATCGAAAGTTTCTGCCCAACTTTCTTTTTGGAAGGGAAGGTGTCGTGGTTGCCGTCGGGCAGGACGGGCTGGTTGCCAATACCCTAAAATATCTCGATGGTCAGCCATTGGTCGGAGTGAATCCCGAGCCCGCACGGTATGACGGCATGCTGCTGCCATTCCATGTAGGCGATCTGGCGAAAATCATTCCGGAGCTCTTTTGTCATCAGCGGCCACTAAAGTCTGTGACGATGGCAAAGGCATCGCTCAACAATGGCCAGGTCATTCACGCCGTGAACGATCTCTTCATTGGGCCGAAAAGTCATGGATCTGCCCGTTATACAATCAAGTCAGGCAGCCAGGAAGAACGGCACTCCTCGAGCGGGGTGATCGTTTCCACCGGGCTCGGATCGACCGGGTGGTTCACGAGCCTGATCACCGGCGCCAATGCCGTGGCCGAAGCGTTCGACTCAGAAAAAAGTGGCCGCACTATTCCTCCCGTCATTTCGGCACCGCGCTTTGACTGGGATGCAAAGCACCTGTTCTTCACTGTGCGGGAGCCTTTTCCCAGCAAGACGTCAACCGCATCAATGGTCTTCGGTCGTATCACTGCGGCTCAGCCTCTGCAAATCGAGTCACTTATGCCGGAACGAGGGGTTATATTCAGCGACGGCATCGAGGCCGACTTCCTTGAATTCAATTCCGGAACGCAGGCTGAAATTAAGATCGCAGAAAAAACCGGGCAGCTCGTGGTTTAGCGTTTTCGGAACAGTCACCCCATGCAATTTCACTCCTATCTAGATCAAGTTCGAGCCTGGCCGAATTCTGGCCGCCATATCATGGCGCAATTCGATGATGATTCGATTTACGTCTATCAGGCTTATCGGCCCGCTATCGCTCGTTTTGCGGTTGAGCACCAGCGCTTCGGTGGCGAGTTCAGTTTTAGCCGCATGAGTTGGATCAAGCCCAACTTTTTGTGGATGATGTATCGTTCGGGCTGGGCGAGCAAAGAAGGCCAGGAACATGCCTGCACCCGGTGAGGCAATCTCGGGTATTGCGGCCGTCGCGTCACTCTTGGTGCTGGCGTTGCTCGGAACAGACCCGCGGTGGGAGTCGCTGCGAACGTTACCACCGGGCGAAGTCTTCGCCGAACCGAGGGAGTGGGCGCTCGGCGCGGTTCCGTACGCGATAAATTCGGCGGACGAGATGCGCCCATCATTATCCGTATCGATTAGTTTAAAGAGAGCCTGGCCTTGAAGAGCGGCCACCGGATGAGTTGACGCCGAATCCTCCTTGCCAGAAGCAGACGACGCTTTCGCCGAGTTCGGCTCGGTGGTCGCCACTGAAGTTTTAGCGTCAGGTTGATCGGCGGCTTTAGCTGACGTCTTTGGATTTTGCGTACTGACGGCCGAGCTGGAGCCCGAGTTCGTTTCCGCGAACGTGAGTTTGGTCGGAATGGCCAGGCCAAGGATCGCGAACAGCAGAGGGTGTTTATAAAAATTGTTCATGATCTGTTCGGAGTTGAATGAGATGATCTATGCCTACCCCTCTATGGTACGACCCAATGATCGAAAGTTCCCCGGAACAATCGTCGTTCGATTCCATATTCTTGCTCCGTCGCGGCCGGGTATCCCGTTTTTGAAACGAAATTCCGAGAACCAATGTCACGTAATACGTGACGTGTGACCGGGGGGCTGGGCAACTGGGCGGGGCGGCCAAAGGGGTATTGGGGTAGGTGAGGCTTTCACCGACTCGAGGGAAGATGATTTCATACTCTGTAAATCAAATCGCAGTGCCGATTGCGGGGGGATGCGGCCGAAGCTCCTTTCGATCCCGCTGCGCACGGCCGGGATTGCACGGTAAACTCTTATTTTTGCCAATAATTTCCGATCAGTTTCTGCTACCCCACACCGCGATGCTCGACCTGCCTATGTCCCTGAACCATACCAATCGCCGAATGCGCCGTTTTTCATTCCCCAAAATATGCCGAGCATTTTAACCATTGTGACGGACCCACCGTTAACCGCGTTGAAGCATGAACCACATTTTCCCGACGACGCTTAAGACGACCAGGATCAGACTCCACACACTGCGTTTCAGGCGCCGGTCGATGTGGACACTGCGATAAATTTGAATACCGCAGGCGGTCAGCACCACAATGAGAATGCTTCCGCTCACCATAACAACGGAAAATGAATCCGAACGGTAAAAGGCAACCCTAAATAGGACAGTGCCTAGCGAGCTGGCAATCAGCACAGGCAAACTGGACTTGGGACGTTGGGGTTCGATCGGGCGGATCGCATTCAGCTGCGCGCGTAATTCATCGAATCGCTCGAGCGTAGGAGGCAAGGCGAGGATCTGTTGCCGGTGGATGCCCCGGATCACCCATCCGTAGCCGGGAATTTCGTGAATAGTCGCGATTTCCTTAAACATAATCTCAAGACGGGGTAAGCCGTCCTACTCACGGGCAATGCGCTCGTCATCGAGTTCTATCCGGAGAGAACGAAAGGACGCCAGGGGCCGCTTCAACGTTCGGCGCATATTGAGCGGCAGGATGACTCCCAATATCACCGCGAACGCCACGAGGACGAAAGGATCGGCAGATCCGTCGATGATATACCAACCTCCTGCGACCGCAACTAGCATCAGAGGAACGGTAGTGCGCAGAACCCGGAAGTTGTAGCCCTGGAAAAATCCTTCCGTCAATTTATACTCGGAACTCATCGCGACGAGGCACTACACGCGAACGAAAACCCGTCTGGATTATTTGCGCACATGAAATTGAAGTGGAGGAATCGCCATTGGCCCGTGACGATGAAAGGAAGCTTGAGCAAACGCCTGCTGGCGTCGATCGCAGGGATACACCAAAGCGGCTTCGTAAGTCGGTGAGGAAGCCCCACGGGCCAATCCTGTCTCCGCCGCATCGATCGCTATAAAAAAAGGCCGTCAGGTGACGGCCTTTTTGCAAATCAGGATCGAACGCAGCGCACCGGCGCTACGTTTTCATTATCTTCCGGCCGGCCGGTCGATTTTTGACGAGGCCTTTGCCTCCGGCGGATTTTGCGGCGCGGGTTTTGGCGGCAGTCATACGACCGCCCCTGGATTTCTTAGCCATAATTTGAGGTTGGTTATTCCGACATTGAGGTACGGGTGAAAACGTACTCCGCTGCGCAACGGAAAGCAATGACCTTAACCCCTGCCTTACGGAAGGTCCACGCACACCGATATCGGGTTCAAGCAGTCGCAAAAGGAAATAGAAGCGAGATATGATCCAAACGAGATTCCCCGCCATTGTCCCGTAGATGCGGTAAAATTGACGTATCCACGTTAATGATATTTTGTCTACCCTCCCGACACACTGCCACGCTCAACCTCCAATTCGTTTCCAGGGACACGGCAAAGTTGCCGCCTTCATCGGCCTGATTGGTCTGGCAAGGTGAACGGTGAGCATTGTTTAGCAACCTGTAGCCCTGCGTGGCAGCGCATGAATCTTTGCTCGTGAGCGCAAGACGGGTTTACACCAAGCTCGCCAAGGCAGCGAAGTAAGAATTCTTTCCCAACATTGGCGATCTTTGGGAACTTAATGTGAAAACTCTGGTGCGCTGCGTGTGATCCCTGCACGTCACCGATGCTCACTCACCCTGAACCGCGCGCAAATACACGACGCTTACCGACAACGGACCGAGGCTTGAGCATTCACCTGGCGGCGTTGATTGCAGTGATGAAGTCAAAGCTGCTTCGGATGTCGCTGGGGAGATCTCACCAGCAATCGCATATCTCCGCCGACGATTTTCGTCAGCTACGATCATCACCACAACGCTTGATCCACTTTTTTGTTTGAAACCTTGCTTCGTTTGGCACCCCTGCAAAATCATGATTCCAGCCAATCGGCCGTGTCGCCAGTCTTGCTTTCAAGGTAGTCGTCGAGAAGCCGCAGGTAGCGGCGGATAATTTTCATTTCGTTATCTGCAAAACGGTGATCTGTAACCGCACAATTATTACCGATCGACTGAACTTCTCGCATGATTCCCGGGCCGTATCTGTCCTGTTCTTCGCATCAGCCTCGACAGCTGCGCGAAAGAATTCCGGGACAGTCTTCTCCATCGTCGGCCATCGCTCCGTGAATCGCCGGAGGAAGCTTTACTCAGCGTTGGCTCCTCCACCGAAATCAATCAGTTGTTCCAGAAAGGCACGCTCCCGCAGCACGGCTCGTTAGGGATAACGCGCCGTACCTTGCGTGGAGGTACCCGCCAACAATTCTTGCAGGGCTTGTCGCTGGCTAGCGATTCGCGGGCAGGGTCAGCTTAAAACAGGCGCCGCCGCCGGGAGCATCGTCCACGGTGATCGTGCCACCGTGGGCTTCGGCGATGGCTTTGGCGAGGCTCAGGCCCAAGCCGAAGCCGCGCTGCGTACGACTGGAATCGGTGCGATACAGTCGGCGGAAAATGGCGGTGCGTTCTTTTTCGGGTACGCCGGGGCCGTTGTCGGTGACCATAACGGTTGGGCCCGCATCATCAGAAGAAACGGCAAGCGTCACGCGGCCACCGGCGGGCGTATATTTGAGGGCGTTGTCGAAGAGGTTGTTGATCGCCTGGCCCAGGCGGATGGAATCCGCGTCAACGTCCACCGCGACCGGCGCTTCGATCACCACCGCAATATTTTCCTCCTCGGCCACCTCACGATAAAGATCGGCGGCGCGGTCCACGAGCGAACGCAGATCAAAGCGGGTCCGATTGAGTTTTAACGCACCGCCTTCAGCCGCGGAAATGTCCAGCAGTGTTTCAAGCAGGTGAAGCAGCCGGTCGGACTCGTTGACACAATCCGCCAGCGCGCCGCGCGCCTCCGCCGGATCGCCGTTGTCCTGCATCGCGAGCTCCGCTGTGCCGCGTAGGCGCGTGAGCGGCGTGCGCAGATCGTGGGCGAGATTGTCGAGGGTGTCGCGCAGCACTCGCACATGAGCCTCGTTCCGTCCAAGCAGCGTGTTCAACTGGCGAACCAACACATCCAACTCGCCACTGCCGGCCGGCCCCGGGACCCGCGCCGCCAGATCACCGGTCTCGAGAATTCGCCGCGCGGTATCGGAAACCAGTCGCAGCGGGCGCGTCGCGCGCCAGGCGAGCAGCGTGCCGCCACCGACGGAAAACAACAGCGCGGCGGCGCCCACTCCGATGAAAGCGCGGCGCAGCGGCGCGAGCAACACCGGCCGACTGTCGGTGAGTCGTCCGACCTGCAGCACCCATCCGTCGGGCAGCGGATGCGAAGCGATGGTGTAATCCCGCAGCGCATTTTGAGGCACGCGCACAGTTTGCGTTTTCCGCTCCGCGACGATCCCGGCCCACTCGGGCACGGGAATCTGTTCCACCTGCGTCTCAATCCAGTCCGGAGGCGCCGCCATGAAAACTGCGCCATTCGCCGGACTGATGAGCCGCAAAAAAAGTGTCCGCACATCCGGTGCGGTGTCGCTGTGCACCAGCGCACTCAATCCGGCCGGACCACCCAGTTGGTACGCAGCGGCAAAATCTTCCGCGCGTTGCTCGACCGCTTCCTGATCGCGCCTCTCCAGCGAACGGGCCAGCAGCCAGTAAAGCACGCCAAACAGCATCGCAGCACACAGCGCAAACATTAGCGCGTACTGCCACGCGAGCCGCAGGGCGAGGGACTGGCGCAACCGGTCAAACATGGGGCCGGAAAATGTAGCCGACTCCACGCACCGTCTCGAGTCGCTGGTGATCGGGATCAATCTTGGCCCGCAAACGGGAAACCACCACATCAACGACGTTCGTTTGCGGATCGAAACTGTAATCCCACACGTTTTCGAGAATCATCGTTTTGCTCACGGGCCGGCCGGCGTGGCGCAACAAAAAAGCCAGCAGGGAGAATTCACGCGGTTGCAAGATCACCGGCTGGCCGGCGCAGGTGACTTCGCGACCGACCAGATCAAGCGTCACATCACCCGACACCAGCTTCGTGGCTTCCGGCGAACGACTCGAACGGCGGATCAGCGCCTGCACGCGCGCGAGCAGTTCGGAAAAGGAAAACGGCTTGGTCAAATAATCGTCGCCCCCGATCTCCAGGCCGCGCACCCGATCATCGACGGAGCTCTTCGCACTGAGGAACAAGACCGGAATGGGGCGCTTGGCCGCACGCAACCGCCGAACCAGGCTCAGGCCGTCGAGCCGGGGCAGCATAATGTCCACGATCGCCGCATCGTAGTCGGTGGACTCCGCCAGCGCGAGGCCGGCCTCGCCGTCGTCCGCATGATCGACCGCAAAACCAGATTGCTTGAATCCCTGCACAAGGAACGAAGCAATCTTCGCATCATCTTCAACGACGAGTACGCGCATGAGAAAAATGGCCTGTGATATTACTCTGTAAAGTTTTGTGTAGGCGAGGTGCCCTCACCCCGTCTACAAATTTCGTTTCGAGTCAAATTCTGTTTCCAGTGAAATAGAGCAACACTATGCCGGGGACTTTAAAAGCGCCAAAGGGGATTGTTTGCGATTCGAATCTCCGGGTCCTACCCGGCACGTCGGCGTGGATCCTTCGCTAGGCTCAGGATGACAATCCATTTTGAAAACATAGCTGATCCAAGCCGAGGTGGTTGAGGGCAACGGCCCTCGTCCTATTGAAAACAAACAGCCCCGGTCGTCATTCCGCCACAGGGCCGGACAACTGACCGGGGCTGCGTTGCACACACACACACAAACCCTGAACTAAATTTGTTGGAGTTAAGAATTCGCCTTGGCGGAATCGGTTTCGTCGACGACCACGAAGATCGTCGCGCCACGGGACCAGAGTTTCAGCAGCGTCTTCTTACCTTCCGCCTTGGCGCTGAGGCTGATCGCATCCTCAGCAGAGGCCACCCGCTGGCGATTGATCTCGAGGATCACGTCACC
>JANYDX010000088.1 GCA_025363395.1 Verrucomicrobiota bacterium | reverse complement strand
CCGCTGTTTCTTCTCCACCACGACCGGTTCATACGGCGTGTAACGCTCCCATTTCCAAGGCGTGAAGGTGTCGCCAATCAGTTTTTCCAAGAGCGCTTTGAAAATGCGTTCGCCATTGGAACTGTTCGAAAGCATCGCGATGCCAATGCCGGACTTGGGGAAAATAATCGCATAATTCCCCCAACCGTCGTCGTGCCCTTCCTTGAAGTAAGCTTGACCGTAGGTCGTGTGCTGCAGCACGCCCCAACCAAGGCCGTAGGCCAGGCCGATGCCGCGGTTTTCGTCGGTGTCGCGCGTCGCCAGAGGACCTGCCGCCACGGGAAATTGATACTCGGAAAAGATTTCTATCTGTGGACGCGTCATCTCCGTCATCGCCTTTTTGCTTAGCAATCGCCCCTGTACGAGGGCTGCGATGAATTTTGTATAATCTTCAATCGTCGTGTCCATCGAGCCCGCCCCGCGCACGCTCCCCCGATGTTTGTGCCCGAGACTTTTCTCCTGCTCGTCATGCCCGTTCGCCAGGTTGGCCGCAAACGAGTCGCGCCAGGTCAGGCTGGTGTTTGTCATGCCGAGCGGCACAAAAAAACGGTCACGGAGCAGATCGCCGACGTTCCAGCCCAGGCCTTCCTCGAGCACGAACTGCGCGAGATTAATGCCCTCGCCGCAATAGCTGTAGCGCGTGCCTGGCTCGAACTTGATGTTGAGCTTTCCGTCCGGATTGATGAACCGGAAGTTCGGCATGCCGCTGGTGTGGTCGAGCAGGATGCGGAGCGTGAATTTCCGCCAGCGCTCATCGCCGGCCAGATCGGCATATTTCTCGTAGGCCGGAAGCGGCTTCGGCAAATAGTCCGCAATCGATTTGTCGAGGTCGAGTTTGCCCTCGTCAACCAACTGCATGACCAGTGTGGCGAACACCGCCTTGGTGAGGGATGCCCCATAGGTCACGGTGTTAAGCTCGAACGGCAATTGTTTGTCCTTGTCGCGCCAGCCGTAGGCGTGGACGTACGACGGCTGGTTAGAGTTGAAAACCGCCAGCGCCAGACCGGTGACGTGCGCCTCTTGCATAAGCTGCGTGACGATGGCATCAGCCTCGTTCACCGTAACGGTTACGCCATCCAAACGTCGAAATACTTTCTCGATGTCACCCCCCGCCCACGACGCCGGAACACCGGCCAGGGCAAAGGCGATAATTGCACCGCAATAAATTGAATTCTTCATACGTTCAGTGAGCGATTTTCTCGCAACGCACTGCTACGCCGCGAAGCTGCAGCTGTCGACAATTTACCCGGCATGAAAACCAAACTGCTCTTCATTTGTTCGCGCAACCAGTGGCGCAGTCCCACGGCCGAGGCTCTTTTCAAGAATCATCCACGCTATGCCGCCCGCTCGGCCGGCACGGAGAACGGCGCGCGGATCAAAGCCACCGACTGCCACCTCGGCTGGGCCGACTTGATTTTTTGCATGGAGCGCAAACACGCCGAGCGATTGCGCGAGCGCTTCCCGGAGGAACTCGTAGGCAAGCAGCTCATCACCCTGCGCATCCCCGACGACTACGCCTTCATGGATCCCGCACTGGTCGAATTACTGCGCGCAGAGTTATCCGCTTACGTGGAATTTGAAATGCTTCCGACTGATCGAGGCAGGCGCGACCTGCGTTCCGCGCCGCGGCGGTCACCGGAATGACCGCCCTACCGCATATTTTGATCCGCCCCAGAGTGATCAGCCGCCCTTCAAAAATGCGCGCCAGCCGCCAAATTCAGTAATGTCCTTCGCGCCTGCTAGCGCGGCGGGTTCGCAGATAAAACCTTTTACGCTGGAACCGTCGGCGAGTTGGACCGTGCCAATCCCCAGCGGCATCGGAATCGCCGCGACCAAAGTCCCGAAGGCCGCCGGCGTCAGCGCCCACACCTCGACCTCGATCGCCGCGCCGGTGCCGGACCCTCCGCGCACCAGGCCGGGCTTGGGCGGCACCGTACCGGCCAGTGCATGCAATCGATAGGAATCATTCGTCTGCGCGGTGCGCAACAAACGCGCGCCCAGTGAGGTCAGTTGTCCGTTGAGGGGCTGGCCGGTCAGATGCGCTCCAACGACGGCGAGGGCGATTTCGTTGGTGCTCACAGCGGCGGCAGGTGGAGGTGGTGGCAGCGCCAGACCCGTCGCTCCCGTCGTGCGCAAGCTGGCCCGATGCAATGCGCCGCCGAGCGCCGCGAGTCGGGCGTCGCTCCACGCGGGACCAAAAAGCGTGACGCCAAAGGGCAATCCATCGGAGCGGAATCCCGTGGGCACGGCGAGCGCCGCGGTGTCGAGCAGGTTGGCAAAATTGGTGTAGGTGCCGAGGCGCGTGTTGAGCGTAATCGGATCAGCCTCCACTTGCGCCCGGGTGTAGATCGTGGCCGCTGTGGGCAGGACCATCGTGTCGACTTTAGTCCACGTGGCATCGGCCGCACGGCGCAACGCCGCCAGTTTGTAGCCAGACTCAAAAGCATCGACCGCCAGCAGTTTTTCTCCGCCTTCAATAATCCGCCGTGTCACCGGAAATATCGCCCCGGCGTGTTTCGCGTGGAACGCCTTCACCGCCGACCAGCGCTCCGCGACCCACGGTCCTTCATAGAGCAAACGCGCGGCGTCCTGGAACGGGGTGAAATCGATTTCAATCCGCGTGCCGCCCAGTTTTTCGAGTTCGCTCACCGCGCGAACAAAGTTTTCCGGCGAAAGCGTGTCGCCAAACCAGTTGAGCTGGCCGGGAGCAGGCACTCCAAAACGAAAACCAGCCGGAGCCGCGGCCGGAACCAGCGCTCCGGGCGGCGCGGGGCGGGCGAATGGATCAGCGGCATCGTAGCTGCCCGCGACTGAGGCGACCGCCGAAGCATCCTCCACCGTGAGCGCGAAAACCGATACACAATCGAGCGAACGGCACGCAGGCACGACCCCGCGCGTGCTCAAGGCGCCCTTGGTGGGCTTGAGTCCCACGAGATTATTGAAGGAAGCAGGCACGCGGCCTGAGCCCGCGGTGTCCGTACCCAGGGAAAAGCTCACGAGCCCGGCCGAGACTGCTGTCGCCGAACCGCTGCTCGACCCACCCGGGATCATCTCTGAATGAAACGGATTGCGCGGCACGCCATAGGGCGAGCGCACTCCCACCAAGCCCGTGGCGAATTGATCGAGATTGGTTTTGCCAATGGGAATAGCGCCCGCATCAAGCAACCGCTGCACCACAAAAGCCGATTCGGTCGGCGCATAAGCAAATTCCGGGCAAGCCGCCGTCGTGGGTGAACCGGCCAGGTCAATGTTGTCCTTGATCGCAAAAGGCACGCCGTACAATGGCTGCTCCGCGGGTCCCCTCGCCTCCACCCGGCGCGCGTGCGCGAGCAATTCATCGCGTGACAGCCGGTGAATCCAAACCGCGGGGTCATTGTACGCCTCGATCCGGCCCAGGATTGCTTCAATCAATCCCCTCGGCGTGATCGTGCCGTCGGCATAGCGGGCACGAAGCGTGGCAAGGTCGAGGGAAAGCGTCATGATCGGAATTTGTCTCGCGAGGGATTCGAAGGGAGCGAAGGAGGGAAAATGAATTGAAGCTAGTTTTTGGCCAAATGCATTTTTACTTCGCAACCTTCGCATCCTTCGCAGGACAATTGTCAGGTCTCGATCACGATGAGAGTTTCGCCGGCATTAACCGGCCGGCCCTCGACACAGCGCACTTCGCGGATCTTGCCCGGACGGCTCGCGACCACGGTAACTTCCATTTTCATCGATTCGAGAATGACCAGCGGATCGCCATCGGTCACCGTGTCGCCTGGCGCGACGGTGATCTTCCAGATATTCCCCGGGATGTGCGAAGGCACCGCGACACAACCGGCCGGAATCGCCTGTTCATCCACCGCGGCCGCCGACTCGGATTCAGCGGAATAGTTGAGCTGACCGCTTTCCTCCCAGCGCTTCCGCTCGGCTTCGAACGAGGACTGCTGCTGCGTCTTGAAAGCCGTTATCGTCTCGGAATTTTCGGCCAGAAATTTCTGGTAGTCGCTCAAACGAAACGAGGTCTCCTCGATTTTCAGCTTCACTTTACCCTGCGGAAAATCCTCCCGGAACCGGGCGAGCTCGGCGTTCGACACCGGATAAAACCGGATCTGGTCGAAGAAGCGCAACAGCCACGGTCGCCCATCGGTAAATTCCGCCGTCTGCTTGTAACGATTCCACATCTGGCAGGTCCGGCCGATGAACTGATAACCACCGGGGCCTTCCATGCCGTAAATGCAGAGATAGGCGCCCCCGATGCCCACCGCATTCTCCGGAGTCCAGGTGCGGGCGGGATTGTATTTAGTCGTGACCAGCCGGTGGCGCGGATCGACCGGCGTCGCCACGGGCGCACCGAGGTAAACATCGCCTAGCGCCAGCACGAGATAGCTCGCCTCGAAGGCGATGCGGTGGACCTCGGCCACACCGTCGAGCCCGTTGATCCGGCGGATAAACTCGATGTTACTCGGACACCATGGGGCGTCCTTGCGGACAATCTGCATGTATTTGCGGATCGCCAGCAGGGTTGATTCGTCCTCCCAGGAAAGCGGTAAATGCACGATGCGCGACGGCACCTCAATGTTGTCGACGGCGGGCAACTCGCTTTCCGCGCGTAGCAGGATTTCCATCAGCCGCTCCATCGGCAGCAGACGATAATCGAAATGAACCTGCAGTGAACGAATGCCCGGGGTCAGATCAACCAGACCGGGAATATGCTGGCGTTCGAGCCAGGTCTGCAACGCGTAGACTCGCATGCGCAAGGCGATGTCGAGCATGAGCGGGCCGTATTCCACCAGCAGGTAGGAGTCGCCGGCGCGGCGGTAACAGACGGCGGGAGCGTCGGGGCGGACGGGGATGGCGTGGAGGATGGCGGGCTCGGGAGGCGACGAATGACGTATAACGAATGACGAATGACGAACGGAAGCCGGGCGCAGGGATTCGATTTCTGCGTCTTGAGCGGTCGCGGAAATGCGGGCGTCTTCGGCAGTGAGCGGGCGGAAACGGACTTTGTCGCCCGGCTTGAGCTGGCCCATTTTCCAGAGTTCGCCCTGCACGATGGTGGCCGAACAAACGAAACCTCCACAGCTTGGGCCGTCGGGGCCGAGGATGATCGGCATGTCGCCGGTAAAATCGATCGCGCCAATCGCATAGGCGTTATCGTGAATATTCGAAGGATGCAGGCCGGCCTCGCCGCCGTCGCGCCGCGCCCACTGCGGCTTGGGACCGATCAGGCGAACACCGGTGCGCGCCGAATTGTAATGCACTTCGTAGGCCGTGTTGAAGAGAACCGCGATGTCCTCGTCGGTGAAAAAATCCGGCGCGCCATGCGGACCGTAGAGCACACCGATCTCCCACTCGCGGGTGAGCGCCGGCTGGATGCTGGCGGGGGCGCGGAGCAGAGCCGCGTCGTCAGTGACGCCCGCCGCGGTGTGGCGGTTGACGCGCAGCACATCGCCGGCGCGGAGTGCGCGTCCCGCGTGGCCGCCGAAAAGTCCCAGCGTAAAAGTGGCTTTGCTGCCGAGATAATCCGGCACATCGAAACCGTGACGAATCGCGAGGTAAGCCCGCAGACCCGGCCCCTCCACTGCGCCCAATCGGAGCGTCTGGCCCGCTTTCACCCGCAACGCCCGATGATAGGCGATGGGTTTGCCGTTGAGGGTGGCCGGCATTTGCGCTCCTGTCAGGGCGATGATCGCTGCCGTGTTGAAACGCAGAGACGGCCCCTGCACCGTGAACTCCAGCCCACCGGCGGTGTCGGGATTTCCTACGAGCCGGTTGGCGAGGCGGAATGAACGTCCGTCCATCGGACCGGAGGGCGGCACGCCCACATCCCAGTAGCCCAGACGACCGGGATAATCCTGCACGGTGGTCTGCGTGCCGCCCTCAAGCACATCGACGGTCGAAGCGGAGTAAGGGAGCGTGTTGAGGTATTTGGTGGTCACGCCACCCGCGCGAAACCCAGCGGATGCCACAATTTGGCGGAGATAATCGAGGTTGGTTTCGAGTCCGTGCAGCCGGGTGTCCGCCAGCGCGACATCGAGCCGGTGCAGCGCCTCGGCCCGATCGCGGCCTTTGACAATGATTTTGGCGAGCAGCGGATCGTAAAAGGCGGAGACTTCCGTGCCGCGTTCGATCCAAGTCTCGATGCGCGCGGACGTGGCGAAATGCACATCAGTCAGGGTGCCGGCGGCGGGCTGGAAATTTTTACCCGGATCCTCGGCGTAGACGCGCACCTGG
>JANYDX010000499.1 GCA_025363395.1 Verrucomicrobiota bacterium | reverse complement strand
CAATCTGTGAAATGCTCTCAAGCACGTTGTCGCGTATTGGCTGGGAAAACGCAACGTCGACGCCGGGAAACGCATCAACCGCGTTGTTCATCTCCGCAAGAATTTGCGCTTTCGTGATGCCAGCACGCCACTGGTCGGGTTGCTTCAATTCCACGAACGCTTCAACCATGTTAATTGGTTTCGGGTCAGTCCCGTCCTCCGGGCGACCTGCCTTCACGATTACGGTCTTCACTTCTGCGACGCGATGCAGCGCGGCCTGTAACCGATCACACTGGTGGATCGCCTCCGTCACGGAGACGCCGGCGGGCAGCGCGACGTTGACCCAGATCGAGCCTTCATCAAGCTCTGGAAGGAATTCCGTGCCGAGACGGGGCACGAGCGCAAAGCTCGCCACCAAAGAGATCACCGCCCCCGCAATAACACTTTTGCGATGCGCCAGGGCCCATCCCAGCACCGGATGATAGAGCATCTTGGACCAACGCACGACCACGCTGTCCTTATGCTCTCTGGTCCGGCCGAGAACGAGGTAACAGAGCAATGGCACTAGCGTGAGAGAGAACAACAGCGAGGCGATTAAAGCCGATGTCACCGTCCACGCCATTGGGGCGAAAATTCTTCCCTCCTGCCGTTGCAGCGTAAATATCGGCAGGTGCGCCGCGATGATGATGAGCATCGAGAAAAAAGTTGGTCGCCCGACTTCGGCCGTCGCTTCCAGGATATCATGTCGTAATGTTTCTCGGTTTTGTCCGTGTCGCCGGGCGGAAAGTTTACGAAAGACATTTTCCACAACAATTACAGCGCCATCGACAATGATGCCAAAGTCCATCGCGCCCAGTGAAAGCAAGTTCGCCGGAATGCCGCGCCAGGTCAGCCCGATGAATGTCCCGAGCAGCGACAGCGGGATCATGAGCCCGACGATTGCCGCGGCCCGGAAGTTTCCGAGAAACACCAAAAGGATGAAGGTGACCAGCATCGCACCCTCGGCGAGATTGTGGAACACGGTGTGGAGTGTGGTTTCGATCAACCAAGTGCGGTCGTAATAGGGGACAATTTTCACCCCGGGGGGCAGCATGGAACTGTTCAGGAGGGCCACGCGATCCTTGATGGACTTCAAAACTTCAGACGGATTTTCACCTTTGCGCATGAGGACGATGCCGTTGACGATGTCTGGATTGCTGTCCTGTTCCACGATCCCTTCGCGCGGAAGGCTGCTGACCGTAACCGTCGCGACGTCTTTCACGAGCACCGGTGTGCCATTGCGCGATGCAAGCACGATGCTGCCGATCTCATCTCCCGAACGCAGCAGGCCGATGCCACGGATAAAATACTGCTGAGCGCCGCGCTCTATCTTGCTGCCGCCAACGTTGGAATTACCGCGACCGACGGCGGTGAACAGCTGTTGGAGCGTCACGTTGAAATATTTGAGCCGCGCCAGATCTGGATTGATTTCATACGCCTTGATGAGGCCGCCCATACTTGTGATGTCGGCCACCCCCGGAACCATCCTCAGTTGTCGCTCCACGAGCCAATCCTCGGTGGTGCGCAAGTCTCGCGAAGAATACCCGTCCCCCCGCAGCCGGAATCGAAATATCTCACCGATGGCGGTCGAAAGTGGCGCGAGCTGCGCCTGCACGCCCGGCGGCAGGTCGGCTTGTTGCAATCGTTCTGCCACCTGCTGGCGTGCAAAATAGTCGCTCACCTGGTCATCGAAGGTAATGACGATGTACGAAAGCCCGAATTGCGTGTGCGAAAAAACCCGGACTGAATGGGGCAGACCGCTGAGCACGACTTCAAGCGGAATGGTCACCTGCTTCTCCACTTCTTCCGGTGCCCGGCCGGGATAAAGGGTGATAACAGTTGCTTGCACGTCGGAGACATCCGGGAATGCCTCGACCGGCAGCCGCTTGAATGCAATGACGCCGCCGCCGACAAATAGCACGGTCATCAATGCGACGAACATCGGCTGATGGAGTGAAAAATGAATGATTCGTTTGATCATGGGCTCACGGCCTTTTGCCTCTTGGATTGGTCTTTTCTTTCAGTCGGAGAGTGGAGATCCGCTCAACTACCTCCATGGAGTTCCTCGAGAAGCACGCTACCATCAGTCACCACCCGCTGGCCGGCATTCAGTCCCCGGCGCACGCAGATCTTCCCATCCTGTTCGGCCCCGACCTCGATTTCGCGCCGCAAAAAGGTGCCCGGCTTCTCCTCGACGAAGACAAAATACTTTGCCGCTTTCATGATTACCGCGACCGCAGGCACAACCAAGCCAGGCGTCGCGACTGACTCGAATTCGACTGTCACAAACATTTCTGCTTTCAGCAAGCGCTGCGAATTGTCCACAATGCCGCGCACGGGAACGCGGCGCGTGGAGGGATCGAGTGCGTCGGAGATCCAATGCACCCTGCCCTTGAACGGGTGTTCGGGCAAAGAGGGTGTCCGAAGTGTAAACTGGAGGCCGGACTGAAGGACCG
>JANYDX010000491.1 GCA_025363395.1 Verrucomicrobiota bacterium | reverse complement strand
CTCTCGCCAGCATGGTGCAGTCGCGGCCTCGGATGCCCTGCGGGCCATTGAAAAGCATGCCGGGCTCAAGCCGGCGGTAATTCAGTCGATTCGCCGGCAAGATCCCAAACTTGGCCGAACTGAGGGAGAGCGGGAATTTATTGGTGAATACCGTAATGCGGTGAAAGCAGCGGCAGAGGGCAATGTCACCAAGTCCTTTGATACGCTCGACCGGTTGGGCTGCATTCGGGAAGTGGGCGGATTGAACCAACACGAAATGCTCGTCGCGGAATACCTCCATGCTCTTGAACGTAAGGAAAAGGCGCTCGTCATTGCCCAAACCCACAACGAAGTAAACAAGGTCAACGAGGCCATCCGCACGAAGATGCAGGATGCGGGCAAACTTGGGGCCAGTGCTTCGCTTACCACATATCAGCCGGTCGATCTCGATGAGGCACAGAAACGGGATGCACGTTTTTATCAGGACGGCCACCATGTTGGTTTCATCCGGGGTTACGGTCGCTTCGCCAAGGGCGAAGTCTGCCCCGTGATCGGGGCCAATGAAAAGGGCGTCATCCTCGAAAAGAACGGGGTTCAATCCACGATGAGCTATCGCTACGCCAATCGTTTCGTGGTGGCTGCGGCGAAGAAAATGGAAATCGCTCCTGGCGACCGGCTGCAACTCAAGTTCAACGGCAAGTCGGCCGAAGGAACCCGGTTGAACAACGGCGAACTGGTCACCGTGCGAGAGGTTGCGCCCGATGGGTCGCTCGTGGTCGAGGCCACCAAAGGAGCCCGCAAGACCCTTGCGCCGTCGCAACGGCTTTTGGTGCGTGGCTACGCCGTCACGTCCTACGGCTCGCAAGGCAAGACCGTGGATACCGTGATCTTGTCGGACGCCGCCAATCGCGCGGCGACTGATGCGAATCAATGGTACGTGACGATTTCGCGTGCCCGGCAGAAGGTGCTGGTCTTTACGCCCGATAAATCGGCACTCCGCGCTCAGGTACAGCAGGCCGGCGAACGCGAACTCGCGCTAGATTTGAAACTGGAAAATCCTCCGTCAGTTGACACCCGCCATAGTGAGTGGACCAGGCGCTCTATCGTCGCGGCGGAACGAATCCGCCAGCACGACGCCTTCATCCGCATAAACAACAGCCAGTCCAACCATCAACGTATTCATCTATGAGCCTTACTATAAGTGAGCAAATTGCCGCAAAATACCTAAATGAACCGCAGGTCATCCAATGTGTGGAAAAAAATTATAAGGCGGTCTCCATGATTACACTATGCCCATGGCAGGAAAGTGAATGGGTTTTGCTGTGGTCACGTCTCGATGCCATGCGTTTCAGCGACGTAGAAAACTCGGAGCAGGTGGAGCTTTTCTTTCCCCACCATCATGTCGTAGCTGTCGGCGAAAATCTTCGGCAATTCGACGACGCTTTCCGCGAATACATGATAAGTTGTTTGAGAAGCATGCCAGCAGCACATCGCGCCAGCCTCAAGCCGACCGCTCCCTTTATTGCCCGATTGGAAGTGCGGTTGTTGGCTGATCCGAAGGGTGGACCCGCGATTGACGTTCCTTTCTGAAAAAAAGCAGGGTCATAGTTACGATTGCTCAGAACAGAGCATACAAAACGCCCCGGCAGGGGCGTTTTGTATGGGCGTTAGATGGTGGTGTACGGCGAGCCGAAAACGACATCCCTTGTCGTTTTTGATTCGGCCCGTCTCGCTGGAACAAAAACGAAACAGGCGTTTCGTTTTTTTACAAAAGCAAACACCGCGCGGTCTCAAAACCGGCGCGGCGTATTTGCGTTGTGCTGTAGGTCAGCCTCGGGCCGGTACCTTCAGCTTGGTGCGGATGTAAATCGAGACTTCGACCGGGTCATAATAGACGAAGTGCCCGAGGCGGTGATGTGGGATGCGACGAAGCTTCGTCCAATCGCGAAGGGTACGGATCGACGGTTCTTTCCCCGTGGGAAAAATCCCGCTGAGACGCAGTCCGGTAATATCAGTGAGTTGGCTTTGAGTGGGCGCAATGAGTGATGGTGTTTCCATACCCCTGCTTGCCCGTCAACCGGTGCAAGCAAGGACTGGCTGCATTTAGGCTGCGATGGAAGAAGACGACATGGGATTGTCGCATGCTTTTTTCGGTGCGCCGGCGGCATGACGGGGAAGAATATTGAAAAAATCTTCAGCATCCGCCGGGCTCTTTAGGTCGAGGTAATGCTTACGGATGATGCTTTCCGAATTACCCGCCTGTAAGGCCGCCTCCCCCATCGAACGATACTTCGCCACGAACATTGAAATGAAGGTGTGACGCATCACGTCATGCGAGAGCGCGAAGCGCTTGGTGATCTTTATCCGGTGGTATTCGGCGTACGAGGGCTTGATCGGCTTAAATGGATATGCCTTCAACCATGCGGCCAAATTACGTTGAATCGTAACCTGCCGCTTCATCCGGACCTTGGACACCTCGGGTTCAATCAGGATTACTCCGGTGTCCAGGCGTATATGCTCAGGGAGCAATTTGGCGATTTCGCCATCACGTTGGCTAGGCCGAATACCTGCAAAAAGACAAAGAGCGAAATACGGCACCATAGCGCCTTTCTCATAGGTCTCAACATAGGCCATGAGATCCCTGGCGTAGTTGGCTGAAATAGTCGCAGCCGACCCGCGCCGATGATTAATCCGATGATGCGGGGTTTTCTCAATCGGATTACTCACAAGCCAGTCTTTCTGAAACGCAAATTTGCAGAACGTCGAAACAAGGCCCCGACGATTATTGTATGTTTTCAGGGCCGGATCACCACGCTCCAAGAAGGCCGTCAAATTTGCTGCCGTGAGCTGGGAGACAGGCCCTGTTGGGAAATACGTCCTAAGCATCTTCAACTCGTTCTTGATGGCCCGCAGTTGCTGCGGTGATAGGAGAGCCCGTTCGTTTTCCTTCTGTTTGCCTGCGACGTAATCGTTGATAGCCTCATTCAGGGGTTTTTGCTGCTGCGGTTCACGAAAATTGGCCAATGCATAGTCGAGATAAAACAGAAGAGAGCGATTTCGACCGTCCAGACGACGAAAGGCGTCCTCGGCTTCGCGCAACTGGATATCGGCAAGGAACGTTGTCGTTGGACGCAATCCGGTGGCCGCTTGGGCGGCCCGAATTTCGAGAACTGTTTTCTCGGCTGCCGCCTCTTCCCGGCTCTTGAAGTTTTTGCGAATACGGCTGCCATGTAGCCAGCCGGAGACACGCCACGAAGCGGTGCCATTGCGGTTTTTGAACCGCGCAATTTCAAACGATGTTGTGTTGGACATGCTAAGGTTGCCACGTCAACTGGCAACCTAGCCTCACCAACCAACCCTTCAGAGGGGAAAAGTGGTGCCCGGGGTGGGACTCGAACCCACACTCCTTTACAGGACACGGATTTTAAGTCCGTTGCGTATACCATTCCGCCACCCGGGCATTTTGCTGGAGTTCTTTAATGCGGCTCCGGGCGTGCGTGGCGAGCCAAACCTCAGGGGAATCCGTGCGTGGACAACACCGTTTCAGACCATCCCCACTTATCGGCACAACCAATTCTCGCGCCCAGGGTATTTACGGTTATCGTGCTTTCTCGCCCTCCAGGCCTTCCTGTTTATCCCAATCCAACTCTGGTTAAAAATCCCGCCAACCGCGCCTAGCTTCGCCTCCTCATGAAGTCACCCAGCACGCAGGCTTCCCCTGGCCCCGAAATTCCGGCGGATCTCAAGGGCGTGAAACAAAAACACCGGCACATGGTGGCCGCAGGTTTCAAGGCGCTGACGGAGGTTGCCGAATATGGGTTTCGTCATTCCGGCGTCGTCAATACCGTTCGCACGGGCTTGAAATTAAACCAGCTGGGCGGCTTCGACTGCCAAAGTTGCGCCTGGCCCAACCCCGATGAAAAACGGAGTGTCGCGGAATTTTGCGAAAATGGCTTCAAGGCCGTGACCTATGAGGTGACGAAGAAGAAGGTGACCGCGGATTTCTTCCGCGAACATGCCGTCGCCGATCTTGCGGGAAAATCCGATTTCTGGCTGGGCGACCAGGGCCGCCTCACGGAACCGATGGTGCTCCGTCCGGGCGGCACCCACTACGAGGTGATCGCATGGGACGAGTCGTTTCGCCTGCTCGCCCGCGAACTTCGTGCCTTGCCCTCGCCCGACGAGGCAATTTTCTACACCTCGGGACGCACCAGTAACGAGGCGGCTTTTCTTTTTCAACTCTTCGTCCGCGCCTTCGGCACCAACAATCTGCCGGACTGTTCCAACATGTGCCACGAATCGACCAGCGTCGCCCTACCGCCGATGATCGGCATCGGCAAAGGTTGCGTCAAGTTGACCGACTTCGACCACGCCGATGCGATCTTTATCCTCGGCCAGAATCCGGGCACCAATCATCCCCGCATGCTGACCGCGCTCCAGCAGGCTAAGGAGCGGGGCTGCAAAATCGTTACCGTCAACCCCCTGCCAGAAACCGGTGCCTTCCGTTTTAAAAACCCCCAGGATCTCCTGCATCCAACCAAGATCCCGCGATTTGTCTTTGGGCGGGGCACGATGCTCTCCGATCTCTGGCTTCCCGTCCGCATCAATGGCGACATGGCTTTTCTCCAGGGCCTGATGAAGGAAATGCTCGCTAACGAAGATCGGGCTCCCGGCTCGGTGTTTGATCACGCCTTCATCCGGGAGCACACTCAAGATTATGAGTACCTCATCGCGCAGCTGCGACAAACTTCGTGGGAGGAGATCGTCGCCGATTCGGGCCTGAGTCGTGAACAAATTCGCGCCGCCGCTGAAATTGTTCTGTCCGCCAAGAATATCATCGTCTGCTGGTGCATGGGCCTGACCCAGCACAAAAACGCGGTCGCGACCATTCAGGAAGTCATCAACTTTCTCCTGCTGAGCGGCAACATCGGCCGGCCCGGCGCCGGTCCCTGCCCGGTTCGGGGGCACTCCAATGTCCAAGGCGACCGGACCATGGGAATTTGGGACAAACCCAAAAAGGAATTTCTCGACAGGCTGGGCACGGAATTTGGTTTTGAGCCGCCCCATCAACCCGGTTTGGACGTGGTGGAGTCGATCAAGGCCATGCATGAAAGCCGTGCGAAGGTGTTTTTTGCAATGGGGGGAAATTTTCTGTCGGCTCCGGCCGACACGGAATTCACCACCGCGGCGCTGCGGCGTTGCAGCCTCACCGCGCACGTGTCCATCAAACTGAACCGGTCGCATTTCATCACGGGCCGCACCGCCCTGATTCTGCCGTGCCTGGGTCGCACCGAAATTGACCACCAGGCGGGCGGCGAACAATTCCAAACCTGCGAAGACAGCATGGGGGTGATCAATCCCACCCGCGGCAGCCTGCCTCCCTGCTCGCCCCAGTTGCGCAGCGAAATCGCGATCATCGCCGGTCTGGCGAAAGCGACCTTGGGCGCCAGGACCTCGGCGAACTGGGATGCCTTGGTGGGAAACTACGATTTGATCCGGGACAAGATCGAAGCGGTCGTTCCCGGATTTTCCGGCTACAATCAACGCATTCGCCAAGGAACTTTTTATCTGCCCAATGGACCGAGGGACGAACGAAAATTTCCCACGCCCTCAGGCAAGGCCGTGTTCATGCCGCACGCGCTCTCGCGCGTCACCGCCGAAGCTGGCCAGTATATTCTCACCACGCTGCGCAGCCATGACCAGTTCAACACGTCGATCTACGGACTCGATGACCGTTACCGCGGCATCTACAACGGCCGCCGCGTCCTGTTTATGAACGCGGACGACATGCAGGAAGCCCGCCTGGTGCAGGGCCAACTCGTCGATCTAACCAGCCATTTCAAGGGACAACAGCGCCACGCCCCTTCATTCATGCTCGCGCCCTACCCGATTCCGCGCGGCTGCACCGCGACGTATTTCCCCGAGGGCAATGTCCTGGTCCCACTCGACAGCGTCGCCGATCAAAGCAACTGTCCGACTTCCAAATCGGTCATCATCACGATCACAGCCTCGGCCGATCAGACGAAGTTCAACTGGCAGGGCTGATTCCGGACTGCAGCCGGGCGTAATCGGACGGCGTGTTGACGTTTTCGAATAGCTGCGCCTCGCCATCGCTCACTTGCCGCACCGTGAGCAGATCACCCCCCGAAAGGATCGAGCAGATGCTCTGCAACGACCGGCCCGCCGCGCCAAAAAACTCCGGCATACAGGAGCGATGCCAGGCCGCAGCCAGCGGCTCGTAACGCCCGCCCAACATCGGCACCACGGAACGTTCCTGTCGCGACGCCCCCAGCGCCAGCTCGCGCAAATATTCCACCGGCATCCGCGGCAGATCCACTGCCAATACCAGCAAGACCTGCGTGTGCGTCTCGCGCCACGCATCTGCCAGGGCCGCCGCCGGCCCCGCACCGGACTCGCTGTCCGTCACCAAAGCGAACCCCTCCAGCTGCAATGCCTGTTCCCGCCGCCCGGACAGCAACAGCTGCTGCGCTCCCGTCAGGCGCAAGGTGCGCGCTTGATGCGCCAGCAGAGTGATGCCGTCCCACCCAAGCCCGGATTTATCCAAGCCCATCCGGCTCGAACGTCCGCCGGCAAGTAATACCCCAGAGAAATTCACGGGCCGACCTCCCGGCGCAAAAGTCCATTCGACAAGATTCGGGCCCGCAATCCGCCATTGCCGCGCAGCCAACTTTCCGCGCCAGGCGTCACCGCCCCGTCCATCCAGTAGCAAGGCTTGCATTCGCTGTAACCGAAAAATTTCACGCCCTGCACTTCGAATTCCCGACCGATCAATTCATTTAAATCGCAACCCTGCGTCACCACATTCCGGCGGTAGGCACTGGTCGGCACCGCGCCCAGTTGAAAGTGACTGCATAATCTCTCATGCACCTCCTGCGCAAAAAAACTCACCTGTCCCGCGTAACCCGGTTTGTAATCGAAAAACCGGTCGCCTTTCAATCCGTGCCCGGCCACGCATTCGACCTCGCCCACCGGCAGTGTCGGATTTTCATCCGCCTCACGACCGTGATGGCCGAAAAAATTGTGCCCCGGCGAAATATAGAGCGCGACGATTTTCATGGGGCCACCTCCACCGACGTCAGACCCAGTCGCTCCGCCCCGGCATAAACGTTCATTCGGTCCGCCCGCAAAAACCCGACGAGGGTCTGGCCGCCCCGCTGTGCACATTCTATCGCCAGAGAACTCGGAGCGCCGATCCCAGCCACCAACGGCACGCCGGCCGCGAGAGCCTTTTGCACGAGTTCAAAAGAGACGCGTCCACTCACGAGCAGCACAGTGTTGCCCAGCGGCAAATCGCCTTCGAGCAGGACGTGACCGAGAGCCTTGTCCAGCGCGTTGTGCCGGCCCACGTCTTCCCGCACGACCCGCAAAACACCTTCGCCCGTAAAAAGGGCGCTGGCATGCATCCCGCCGGTGGCACCAAAACCCGGCTGTCCAGTCCGCAACCTCTCCGCCAACGCCGCAATCATGCCAGGGTCGAACATCACGCAGGACTCAATCGCGGGAAAGGCCTGAAACACGGCATCAATGGTGGCCTTGCCGCACACACCACAGCTCGACGCGCTGAAAACATGCCGCGTCAGCCGGGCAAAATCCACCGACCGCTCCGGCCTCACCAGCGCATCAACGACGTTGCCGGTCCTGCCGTCCGGCAGCGACCGGCACAGCAGCAGATCCAGCAAGTCATCCGCACCCTTGATTACGCCTTCCGTCAGCAAAAAGCCCGCCGCCAGTTCACGATCATGTCCCGGCGTCCGCATCGTCACCGCCACGCTGCGGCCATTGACCCGGATTTCCAACGGCTCCTCCACCGCCACCACATCCGCCGCGCTTTCCGGGGGCTGATTCTCCTTCCAACGGGTAATAATAGTGGGAATGGAATGCATGGAGAAAGACGGGGGATAGATCGGTTCTAACGGTTTTAACGGGGGGTTCAATTCAGTTTCCAATCACCAAAGCGGACGCTTTGAGCACTTGCTCTCCGACCAGCCGGGATGAGGGGGATCTCACTTAATGCAAACGAGCGATATCACCACCGAAACATGGAGCTTTTCTCGACAGGGACCGTCAACGCGTGCCATAAATTTTCAAGTCCCATTCAGCTCTTGATCTCGTCACTCCTAACGCAGCCGAGTTTTCAATCTCCCGTTCTACGCTCCACAAAGAATGCGGGCACTTTATTGGATGCGTGTGGTCGTCACACTTCTTGACGCAGAGATTCTGGCCTCCCCCGCCCCCCGGTTGTTTTTATTTTCTTCATGTCCTCGACCTCCCCCCTCAGTAACGTCCGTCCCTCACCCGACAAGATCCTCGTCGAACTCGCCGACTACGCACTGAACCCCCGCGCACCCAGCGATGAAGCGCTCGATACCGCGCGGTGGTGCCTTGCCGATTCACTTGCCTGCGGCATCATGGCCCTGGCTCAACCGGAGTGCACCAAGCTGCTGGGTCCCATCGTGCCGGGCACCACCCTCGCCAACGGTGCACGCGTACCGGGCACCCGCTTCGAACTCGATCCCGTGCAGGGCGCGTTCAACATTGGCACCATTGTCCAGTGGCTGGACTGCAACGATACCTGGCTCGCCGTGGAAAGCGGTCACCCCTCCGATAACCTGGGCGCCATTCTCGCCACGGCCGACTGGCTTTCGCGCAACCAAGCCGCCGGACAGCGACTCACCGCCTTTG
>JANYDX010000464.1 GCA_025363395.1 Verrucomicrobiota bacterium | reverse complement strand
CGATCAACCGCACCGTGCATTTGGAAATCGCCACCGGTTCCACCAATCTGAAAACTCCGTTCGCCAACCAGCAGTTTAGCCTCGCTAGCTGAACCGGCCCACCAAGCCTCGATTTCTTTTCGCTTTTTAGGAGACGGCATTCCGACCAGTCCCGAGCTAATTTGTCCGCCCGAGACGGGTCACGGGGCGCTGGCCAAGCCACTTGCGAACGAGGTCACCCGCACTTCGGCCCTTCCTCTTTGAAGCCACCGCCCCTCCCGTGGTCTTTTTTCTCATCCCCGCCGGAACAAGCTCCGGAGCAAATCGCCGACCGTCCGCGGAGCGTCAGATCGGCCCGGCGTCGCTTTCGTCGAGCAGCCGCCGCAGGTGACGGCCTACTTCGTCGAGCGCGTACGGTTTCTGAATGAAATTATTTTGTCCCAGACTCTGCAATTCCCTCCGCGCCTCCGCGCTCAAATTGCCACTGAGGATCAAAACCTTGATCGCAGGACGGCCCACCCGGATCACTTTGAAGACATCCACGCCGTTGGCGCCCGGCATGTTCAAATCGAGCAGCACCGCGTCCACCGGTTTATCCATCTGGCTCAGATAATCGATGGCCTCAAGCCCATTGGCCGCCGTCACCACCCGGTACCCCTTCGAAGTCAAAGTAGCCTGAAGCAGGTGGCGCAATGAAATCTCATCGTCGACCACCAGCACCGTTTCGGTGCCGCCGGGAAATTCGCCCCGCACCTGAAGGGCGGGCATGCTGATGACTTCCTCCGCCAGAGGCAGCCCCACGGTGAAAGTGCTCCCGTTTCCGCGGACACTTTCCACTTCGATGAAGCCCTTGTGGCTGGTCACGATTCCATAGACCACGGCCAGTCCCAGTCCCGTGCCCTGACTTCCGGGCTTCGTGGTGAAAAAAGGTTCGAACAGACGCGCACGTACTTCGGGCGTCATACCGGTGCCGGTATCGGCGACCCGTAAACACGCGTAGGTTTTGCGGATATCAACCCCGGTGACATTCGCAATATCCGCGCCGTGGCGCAGGAGAGTGGTCACGGTAATCGTGCCACCCGAGGGCATGGCGTCCCGCGCATTTACGCAGAGATTGAGCAGGATCTGCTGGACTTGATTCTGGTCGGCCAGGAGTGGAGGCAGCTGGTCGCCCAGCCGCACATCGATCGCCACGGTGCGGGGAAAAGTCTCCGCCAGCAGGGCCACGAGGTCGCGCACATGCTGGTTCAAATCGAAGGGCGCAAATCGCACTTCGTTCTTGCGACTGAAAGTCAGAATTTGGCGGACGAGCCCGCTTGCCCGCTGGGCGGCGCGGTGCATTTCCTGCAGGCTTTTCCGCACTTGCGCGGCATCGGCATTGTGCATCAGGCAAAATTCCGCGTAGCCGTTGATGATGGCGAGCAGGTTGTTGAAATCGTGGGCAATGCCGCCGGCCAGCGTGCCCAAACTTTCCATTTTTTGCGCCTGCCGCAGATCCTGTTCAAGTCGTTTTCTCTCTGTGATGTCCTCGCGAAGACAGAGCAGATTCGTCACATCACCCGCGGGGCTGCGCAGACTTGACACCTGGACTGACTCCCAAACCTGGCGGCCATCATTCCGGCAACTGGTCAGTTCGCCTCTCCATTCCCGGCAGGCTCTTACTTCCGCCAACATGGCGTGATACGAGGCTTCATCCGGATGACCGTCGCGCAGGACGTCGGTGTTGCGGTCGAGGATATCCTCAAGGGTTCGGCCCGAGGCTTCCGTGTATTTTGGATTCACGTATTGCACCCGGCCGTCGGCATCCGTGATGACAATCGCAACTGGCGATTGCTCCACCGCGCGGGAAAGCTTGAGGTACTGTTCCTCCGCCAGGCGTTGTTTGGTGATGTCACGACCCACCGCGAGCAGACCGAAAATACATCCGGCAGCGTCACGGAGCGGCGTTTTTTCCCACGTAAACCAGCGCCACCCCTGAGGTGTGTCGCAACGGTGCTCACGCGTCGTGCGATGGGGCGGGCGCGCGAGTTCCGTCGCAACGGAATGGAGGGCCCCCGCCGCGTCCGATTGCAGAATTTCCGCCAGGGGCGTGCCGGGCCATTCGGCGGCGGCGCGTCCGAATTTGCGCGCAAAAGCCTGGTTCACCGCGAGCAAACGGCCTTCCAAATCGCGGCAGTAGGCGGGATCAGCGCTATTCGCCCATGGGCCGAGCAGCGCATCGTAGGACACCGAGGAAAGCGCCATGCCCGATGGAACGCTGGAAAAGGAAGACATTGTTAGGAAAATAATCGGCTGTTACCGACGGGACTTTAACCTCGTGGCGGGCAGATTGGAAAAACGATTTGTCCGGCAAGATCGGTTTGCTGGCAGAATGGACGTTGACCGGCCTCATCACGCGATGAACGGCAGCGGAAGAATTCAGCCAGCGGCCAGAAATTGCGGCACCGCCGCGCCGGGTGACCGAACATAAATGGGCGCAAGCTGCGCTGCGCGATGGCGGGCCTGGTCCGTACGCCTGATCTCCGCACCCAATTCCTCCATCCGCGCCTGAAGCAATCGGGCGTGGTGTGAACTGCGCTCCACGACGGCGATCACTTGCAGCCGGAATTCCGCCACCCCCGGCAAACCCGCGAGCGCCACCAGCTGACGGACGATAGGGTCGGTCCGTTGCCGGATGTCCCCCACCAAATCAAAGTGGTCTGCACGCAGATGCACTCCCTCCTGTTCAATTAATTCATTGAGGGCGATCAGCAGTCGGGCCGTCTGTTGAACCGGTGTTTCCATGGTTCAGGCAACCCCGCGAACGGCCTCGGGGGTTCGAGCCCCGTTTGGATTACACAGCATCTCGGCCCAGCCGGCGCGGAGCTCACCCAGCATTTTTTCCACCTCGATAACCGGAGCGGGTTGTTTGCGCAGATTGGCTTCCATCAGCCGGTTGTTATAATAGCTATAAAGACGATCGAGGGTGCGCGCCATCTCCCCACCCGCTTCGAAATTCAAGCCCCCTTGCAATTCGGAAACGATGGCCTGGGCTTTCAACAACTGGTGATTGATCACCTCCATGCGCCGGAAATCCTCTTCCGGCCGGCCCATGGCAGCACGCGCGATGGCCAGGGCGTTCAGCGCGCCGTCAAAAAGCAGCAGCACCAACTGTCCCGGACTGGCCGTGAGCACGGCGTTGGAACGATAGGTGCGTGCATATCCGTGAGCGAGCATGGTCGTGCTCAACTCTGATCTTCCGACAAATCGGGTGAATTGACAATCGCCCGACTGATTTGGCGGATGATTTTATCGGACGGATAAGAAGGATCGGCCGCGAGGGCACGGGCGCGTTCCACGACTTCAGCGCGGATTTCAGGCACCTCTTGAAGGTTGGCACGCAAAGCCGAGGCTTTGTCGATATGGACTTGATCAATTGGCCGGCTTGGAGCCCGCGAAATCGATGGAGTCGTGGCCGCCGCAATCGCTATATTGCGATCGGACGGGGATGAAGATGAAGCGGAATGTATCATGTTGCAGTACGGGAACGGTCAGCCGCTGACAGGAATAGATACAGGGAACGCCGTTGGTTGGATAACTATGCTGATCGGACAAAACAAACCGAACTTTAACAAAATCCAGCCAAATAATCAGCGGGGAGGCAGCGTGTTAAAAGTGGCCGCCGCCACGTACGCCGCGAATTTGCCCGGGCTTTGCAAGCCACCATGCCCGGCATCGATGGGAATACCGGAAGGATCAGCCGAGCCATAGTACCGCCGCACGCTGCTGCCAACAGCCGGATCGTCGGCGGCAAATATCTCGTCGAAACTCCAAATCAGGCGGGTCTGTTCCACGGTGGCCAGTTTCGCCCTCACGCCCAGGATCAACGGACGAAAACCCCGATAGGAGGTCACATCCACGAACAACACCGCATCGGCAGCGAAATCGTGACCGAGAATTGCAAGAAAATCGTGAGGCAAAGCCCCCACCGAGGAAAAATCAGGAGCGCCAAAACGCCGCTGGCAGTCAGCCCGGGTCAAACGAACGACCTCGAAACGAAGTTGTTTTTGCAATTCGGTGACGAAAATCTCCTCAATCGTCGCGGCCGTCTCGGGCGGAACAATCGATCCACCGGACACAGGCAGTAAGATAACGCGGTGCAAGTTGACCGGCAGGCGGGTATCGCCACTGAAATTTGTCGGAGTGAAATACTGCTTCTCTTTCGGCTTGTGAAAAAAGGAGGCCTTGGGCGAGGCGCACCCTATGCTTTGAAAAAGTACCAGACCGCAAAAAAACAAGCGGGCCCGGCGACATGGTTGAATGGAAATCATCTCTCTTTATTCCCTTTCTATGGAAAAGCCTTGGTCAAGGCAGCAGATTGATTCTTGAGCTGCGACTGGGCACTTTCCATGGCAATGAAACTTGAGGTTAAAATCGCCCGCTGCTGATCCAGCCGTCTTTGTAAATCGCCAATTTGCCGGTCCAGATCAGTGTTCGACGCGGTCAGGTCGGTCTGCTGCTTGGTATTAAGCGTACCCAGCGTCGTGGTATAACTGATCAGCGAATTTGCGAGTCCCGTCGTGGTGGTTTGGAAGAACGCCGCCACATCACCCGCCTTGTTGTTCAATGCACTATCAAGTTTGCCGCTGTCGGTAACCGCCAGCAGGTTTGTACCCTTGGTGAAATCAATTCCAAGGTGTTCCAGCCGGCTGATAGTCCCGGTGAGACCAGGCACACTGGCAAAAACCAGGGAGCGAAGTTTGCTGCTCCAGTCCTGAACTTCCCGGTTGCCGGACAACACCGCGGTGGTGACGGTAGTGCTTTTCTTGGTGATCGCCGTATTATTGGTGATGACACTCTGTACGCCATTAAACTTGGCGATAAAATCCTGGATGGCCGCCCGCATGGAAGTCGTGTTGCCATTGACCGCCATGGTCTGGGTTGCCTCCGTGTCCACCGTCACACTCAGACCGGTGATCCCGGTGACCGCACTGTCGAGCGTGTTGCTCGAACTGGTGAGGGTGGCGCCCCCGTTAATGGCGAACTGGGCATTTTGCCCACGGACAATGGCGCCGGTGCTCAAGCCCAGCGCATCCATCAGTCCGCCTGCGGCCTCGGTAAGACTAATCCCCGAGTCGCCCGTGACGTTATTGGCGAGGACAATCCGGTTGTTGTTCCCATCGTAGGATGCAGTGACGCCCGCCGTGGATTGATTGATATTCGCCATGATACCGCTCAAAGTATCGGTGTTCACGTTGTAAGCGATATTCACCCCATTGATGGAAAAGGTACCGTTGCCCGAAGGATCGACCGCCGTGATCGCGGTCTTCAGCCTTGCGCCCGTCAACACTGCCGTCGTGTTGAGCGCAGCCAGCCGACCCGAACTCGTAATCGTCGGGGTGGTGTTGTTCGCCAACTTGAGGGCATTCAGAAAATTACTCGTGTCGTTGGCCGCGCCGAGGACAATCTCCGTCGAGCCACCATTCAGGGTGATCTTGTCCGCCGTCGGATCATAACTGGCCGTCACAGCACCGCTCGTCGCCGTCGAAATGGCGGTGAATACCTGGGCCAGCGAATCGGTCAGCGCCACCGTCACTTTCTTGCCGTTCACACTGAAAGTTCCGGCGGTCACCGCGGTGGCCGTTGGCAGCGTGGCGAGAGTCAAGCCCGAGACGTCGGAGGTGGTGTTGAGCCCATTGCTGATATTGCTCGTTCCATTAAAGCGTGCCGTGGTTGCCAGCCTTGAAACGGCGATCTGGTAGCTACCGGAGGCGGTGCCGGTGGCGGCCACCGCACTCCAAGTTGAATTGGGAGTTGTCGACGTAACCTGCCGACCGCTGAAAAGCGCCGGTGCCGCCAGCGCCGTGGCGGACGCTTGAAGAGCAGTCAGCTGCGTTCCCAGATTACTCAGGGCCGAATTTTTATCCAGGTTGACCTGTTCCTGGGCCCTGATCCGGTCGATCGGCGCATTTTGCACCGCCATGATCTGGTTGACGAAGGTCTTCCAATCAAAGCCTGAGGCGAGTCCTGAAAGTGAAAAGTCCATGGAATTCGGCAGCAATTAGCCATACCTCTTATCGTCACACCACCCCGCCGGTTTAGCGTTTTCTTCGTCCACCCTCTCTGATTGCAACCCGATGCGGACAAACAGTCTTCGTAAATTGGAAAAAACTCGTGGCCGGCTTTGCCGGGAGCCGGGGCGCCCGCCTTGAGTACGCATATTCCCTGACGTTGGAATCAACGTTCGATCTGGCGGCTCACCCGACAGAAAATCCGCACCCCCCCCGAAAATCCGTGATGAAAAACTTTCCATTGAAACCAGTAATTCTCCCTCTGTCGTTCGCGAAAAAAACCTGAATAAATCGAGCCATTCACGCAAAAGATTCTCAGTTTCGCATAAAGTTTCGTGCTCATCGGGACGATAACTTTTTTGTCGAGAGCAAATGTTTTCGACCGGCGACCCGAAGCCGATCTCGCGGGGCGAATGCGACACGGACGTCGCGCACAACCATCAAGGAAGATACCATGTCAGTCGTAATCAACACGAACTACGCAGCCACCGTGGCTGCGAACAACCTCGCCACCTCCAACAACATGTTGCAGAAGAGCCTGAACCGGCTCTCTAGTGGCTCGAAAATCGTCAGCCCCTCCGATGACGCGGGCGGCCTGGCTGTTTCCATGAAATTATCCGCTGCCGCCGTCCGTCAGGGCGCCGTCGCAGCCAACATCGGAAACGCTGTTTCCCTCCTGCAAACCCAGGACGGCGCACTGAAAGTCAGCGGTCTGGTTCTCCAACGCATCAGTGAACTGAAGACGTTGTATAACGACGTCACGAAGAGCACCAGCGACAAGGCGAACTACGATGCGGAGTTTCTGGCCCTGAAAACCCAGCTCCTCGCCAACGCCGGTGAATCGTTCAATGGCGTTTCCCTGTTCGGCTCCGGCACGGTTGCCGGTCAGGCAGGCTTTATCGGTTCGGTCTCGGTCAATGAAAGCGGCACCACCTCGGTGGCAGTTGCCGCCCGCGATCTTTCCAGTACCGGTACCGGAGTCGGCGTGATCACGAACACGAGCGTCGTTTCGCTCGGTGACGTCACCATCACGATCGCCGCCATCTCGACCGCCATTGAGAATGTCGCCACGATGCGCGCCACCAACGGTTCGGAACAGAGCCGCCTCGGCTTCGCCAGTGAACTGGTCACGGTCAACAAAGCCAACCTCGAGGCCGCTAACAGCCGCATCGTGGACGTCGATGTCGCCGCCGAATCCACGCAACTCGCCCGCTGGAACATCCTGACGCAAGCCGGCACCGCCATGCTCGCCCAGGCCAACCAAAGCCCGCAGAGCGCGCTGAAGTTGCTCCAGTAAGTTTCTCGACCGCCTCCCCCGGTAGGTTTTCTCAGCGGGGGCCGGCCCTTGATCCGGCCCGGCCCCCTGTTTTCCCTTTCGACTGGTAGCTAAACTTTAAAATTCTCCCCTCTTTCCACGCATACAAGCGTGAACCAATTTACGGCCCAAGCCGTGAACGGCGCGATCCGGAGCCGACCCAACCGGATACGTGGCGACGACGGATGTCGCAAAATCAAGGATAGATACCATGTCAGTCGTGATTAATACCAACTACGCGGCGACAATTGCCTCCAACAACCTCGCCACTTCAAGTGCAATGCTGCAAAAGAGCCTCAACCGGCTCTCCAGCGGCTCGAAAATCGTCAACCCCTCCGATGATGCGGGCGGTCTGGCTGTCTCGATGAAACTGTCCGCTGCCGCCGTCCGTCAGGGCGCCGTCGCGGCCAACATCGGGAA
>JANYDX010000447.1 GCA_025363395.1 Verrucomicrobiota bacterium | reverse complement strand
CGCGCCCGCGCCGCCAAGGAAACCGATATTCCGGAAAACGTCTTCGAACCATTGAACCATGAACTCATCATCGTCTACGCCGAGGACAGCCCAAAGAATCTGCGCTACCTCTCCCCCAAGGATCTCAAGACCGCCGGGCTGAAGCCGGAGGAACTCAGGAAACTCGCCGTGGAAAACCTGAAACGCCTGCTCCCCAAGGTTGCAGCCAAGGGAGGGAAAGGCGTATTCATGATGGAAGCCGACGGTTCGTATGAAGCCAGCCTGCTCCTGTTCGACAGTATCTGGCAGGAGAAAAAAATGGCCATCGAGGGTGACTTTGTGGTCGCGGTGCCGTCACGCGACGTGCTGCTGGTCACGGGCAGCGCGGACAAGGCCGGCATCAAGAAAGTCAGGGAGCTGGCCGCGGGAATCGTAGCCGAGGCGCCTTACCATCTTACCGCCGACCTGTTCATTTACCGCAGCGGCCAGTTCGTAAAGTTCGAGGAGTAGAGCGTGCTTTCGAGCAACTCATGGATTTATCATTCCCGGTGGCGGGAAGAACCAAGGTCGCGAGCAGGGCGCCTCGCTCACCTGCGCGGGTCCTTCGCCTGGCTCAGGATGACAAGCACCGCACCCAAGCCGCCATGGTGTTTCGGATTGGTTTTAGCTGGGGGACCGCCAAGGCTGGGTGGCCCTCATGCCCAATAATTTCGTACAGCAATTTCTCACCAGCTTTGAAATCAGTTTATTTCTGGTCGGAATCGGTCTGGTTTGCCTGCTGGCCTTCAATGTCAGGTTCAGGACGCGCTGGTGGTCGGCGAATCATTTGCCGGCCTGGCCCTTGGCCCCGGCAGAGTTCGCCCTGTACCTGCTGTTGTTTTTTGGCGGTAGTGCCCTGTTAACGTCGACCCTGCAGTTCACCGTGGGAAAATTTATGGCCAAGGCGGCCGACCGATCAGGATTGGAAGTGATTGTCTATGGAATCGGTCTCGATGGGGGCGCGCTACTTGGCTGGATGCTGTTCCCCTTCCTGCGCCGAGCCTGGTATTCCGATTACGGCGTCGCTCCCGCCGAGACACCCGCTCCGCCCGCCCTGCCTTGGAGCAAAGCGCTGCTTTATGGCGCAGGTACTGTGGTCATGGCCATGCCGCTGATCTATGCCCTGACCTATGGTTGGGAGTTTATTCTCACCCAGCTTGGCCTGCCCGACGAACCGCAGGATTCCATTGCGATTTTCGCAAACACGAAGTCGCGACTCATCATCGCGGGAATGCTGGTCGTGGCGTGTGTGCTGGCCCCCATTATGGAGGAGTTGCTGGTGCGCGGTGGCATTTACCGCTTTTGCCGCCAGCACTTGGGCCGCGGCGCAGCGCTACTCATTAGCGGAGTCGTCTTCGGGGTATTGCACTTTAATCTGAGAGGTCTCGTTCCCCTCTCAGCTTTCGGCATGGTGTTGGCGGTCGCTTACGAAACCACCGGCTCCATCCGCGTCCCGATTGTGGCCCATGCATTTTTCAATCTTAATACCATCCTGTTTATCCTCTCTGGCATGCAGCAGTAATCCATGACTCCCTTCACGTCCATTCGTGCCGATTCCGTCATCGCCCAGGGCGAGTTAAAACTCATCGCTGGCATCAGGCGCTGGCTCGGTGCCGCGTCGCCCAAATCCCCCTTTGGCATCGGCGATGATTGCGCGGTCATACCTCCGACGAAGAATCACCAGCTCGTCACTACTGATCCGGTAATTTTCGGACGCCACTTCGATGCCACGGTTCCTCCGCGGGCCGTCGGAGCCAAACTGCTTAAACGCAATCTCAGTGATATCGCCGCGATGGGCGGAAAACCCGTCGCCGCTGTCATCTCACTTGCGCTGGCCCCCGAAACGAGTCTGGCGTGGTTGCGCGGATTTTATCTCGGGCTCGCGAAGTGCGCGCAGGATCACCGGGTTAAGATCGTCGGCGGCGACATCACCGAGGGGCCGCTTGGATTCGTCGGCGCATTCCTCACCCTCCACGGGGAATCAACCGGCACGCGGGTGGTAACGCGCAGCGGCGCACGCAACGGGGACAGCATTTATGTGACCGGCTCACTCGGCGGCAGCCTGCTTGGTCATCATTACCGCTTCCGTCCGCGACTCGCGGAAGGCGCGTGGCTCGCGCGCCGCCAGGAAATCACCGCCATGATGGATGTCAGCGACGGCGTCGCCAAGGATATCGACGCCCTTACTCCCGCCACCCTTTCCCCGGCGCTCACTGCCCATTCGATTCCGATCAGTGCGGCCGCGCGTCGAGTGGCGCAGCAGAGCAAACAGAGCCCGCTGCATCACGCCCTGTGCGATGGCGAGGATTATGAACTCCTGATCATCGTGCGGGGAGGGACGGATCGGAATCGTTTTGAGCGCAACTGGGAAAAACGATTCCCGAAAGTGAAGTTGTCGCGCATTGGTCACTTCACAGCCAAAAACCGCCTGCCCGACGATGCAGTGCGACTCGCGGATTACCGCGGTTACGAGCACCTGCGCTGACCGGCAACCCATGACGATTCTCGAAAAACTCAGACAGGGAGTCACAACGACATCAGCCGAGGAAACGCGCGCTCTGGCCACGGAGTTTGCCAAGGTCTTACCGGCCGAAGTCACCCTAGCGCTCCATGGTGACATGGGCGTGGGAAAAACCACTTTCG
>JANYDX010000431.1 GCA_025363395.1 Verrucomicrobiota bacterium | reverse complement strand
GGGCGCGAAATTAACCGGAGCCCAGGTCGCGCCGGCGCTGGTGCTGTTCCCCCGGCCGGCTCCGGCCGAGAAGCCGCCCGTGAAATCGTGAAAATCCTGCCGGTCAATCCGACCGAGAACGTCACGCCCGAATCGCTCGCGGCGTTTTTGCAGCAGTGTTCCATCATGGCGCAGCAGGCCGGCCGGCCGCAGTTGGTCAGCATCAGCGTGCGGGTGGAGCACCTCGATCCGCTGGCGGTGCTCGAATCCATCTTTGAGCCGGACGAACTGCATTTCTACGCGGAACGCCCGGCGCAGGGTTTCGCCGTGGCCGGAGCGGAAGCCGTGTTGGAATTCAGTACCGCGGGCGCGGACCGTTTCGTGGCCGCGCGCCATTACATTGCCCGGGTGTTGGACGATACCATTGCGGTCGGTCCGATCGATGAAACCTTTGCGGGCCCGCATTTCTTTTTCGCAACGGCCTTCGACCCCAACGCGGCGGCGGACGCGCCATTTCCCTCGCTCCGGCTTTTTGTGCCGCGCTGGCAGGTGGCGCGCATGGGTGATGCAACGGTGGCGGTGGCGAATTTGCTGATCACGGGTGATGCGCCAGTGGATCTGATCGCGGCGAAAGTCTGGAAGGCGCACGTCAAATTCCGGGCCTTCGATTATCGCCAGGCCCGGCGGAAGGACCGTCCTTCCGCGCCCAGGTTGACAGAGGAGGTGGGCGGGAATCCTTATCAGGCGGGCGTGGCGCAGGCTTTGCGGGAAATTGAGCGCGGTGACTACCGCAAGATCGTCCTCGCCCGGGCCAAGCGACTCACCACCACCGAAGAATTTCATCCGCTCGGTGTACTTAATCACCTGCGACAGCATTTTCCGGGCTGTTACGCCTTTTCGATCGCGAATGGCCGGGGCCAGAGCTTCATCGGCGCCAGTCCGGAGAGACTCGTGCGCGTGGCGAACGGCCGGATGCATACCGAAGCTCTCGCTGGTTCCGCTCCCCGCGGGGAGTCAGCCAGCGAGGACGCCGCTTGGGCACGGGCGTTGTTGCAAAGTGAAAAGAATCTCCGCGAACACCGGTTGGTCGTGGAATCGATCTTGCGGCGGATCGCGGATCTCGACCTGAAGATTGAACACGCCGATCAGCCGCGGATTCTCGGGCTCGCCAATGTCCAGCATCTCCATCTCCCGATTAGCGCCGCCTTGCCGGATTGCGTTCATATTCTCGATTTGGTGGCGCGCCTCCATCCGACCCCGGCCGTGGGTGGCACGCCCCGGGAACCTGCGCTGGCCGCGATCAAACGTCTGGAACCCGTCGGGCGAGGACTTTACGCGGGTCCGCAGGGCTGGGTGGACCACCGCGGGGGCGGAGAATTTTTTGTGGGGATCCGCTCGGCCTTGATCGACGGACATATTGCGACGGTTCATGCCGGTGCCGGCATTGTGGCGGGTTCGGATGCGGACAAGGAATTTGCCGAGACAGAATTGAAGTTCAAGGCCCTCATCGGAGCTCTGACCGCCGGGTGATTGCCTGCCGGTATTCCTGAAAAAATGAGTGTTCTTTCGGATCAATTACTGGTTTCCCTCTGATTCAGCCCATGTCACCACCCGCCAGCCTCGACTACCGGAATACGAACAGTCTGTGGGGCAGTGTGTGGGCGGAAACCTTATATCGCGTCGGGCTGAGACAGGCGGTGATTTCGCCCGGCTCGCGCTCGACTGCCCTGACCCTGGCGTTTGTTCGTCATCCGGGGATCGAATGTATTCCGGTACTGGACGAGCGTTCGGCGGCTTTTTTTGCCCTTGGTCTAGCCAAGCAGGGCGCGCGCGCCGTGGCTCTCGTGTGCACCAGCGGCACCGCGGGGGCAAATTACTTTCCCGCGATCATTGAGGCTCAGGAAAGCGGCGTGCCGCTGCTGGTGATCACCGCGGATCGGCCACCTGAAATGCGTGAGTGCCGTTCCGGCCAAACCATCGACCAGCAGAAGCTGTATGGCAGCCATGTGAATTTTTATCACGAATTTGCCGTGCCGGTGCCGGATTTGGCCATGCTGCGCTACCTTCGGCAAACGTTGGTTTACGCTTGGGAAAGGACGCGGTGGCCCGATGCCGGCCCCGTGCACCTGAATGTGCCCTTCCGCGATCCGCTGGCGCCCCTCGCAGACGGCACGGCGAAGCGTTTGCAGAAGACTTTGAAGGAAGAAGCTTTTTTTTCCACGGTGCGGCCTCCGATTCGAACGATGGCGCAGGTGGAGCTGGCCGGATTCCCGACCGCCCGGCGCGGCATCATCATGGTCGGTCCGTCCGAGGAAGGTGCGTCCGCCGGAGTCGCGGGAATTATTGCCGGGCTCGCGAAAGATCTGGGCTGGCCGGTTCTGGCGGACGGACTTTCCGGGCTGCGCGGAGTTGCCGGACAGTTTCCCTCGTTGATCACGCGTTACGACGCCATCGTGCGCAGTGTGAAAGCGGCCCGCCGGTTGAAGCCCGAGGTGGTCATCTGCGTGGGTAGCTGGCCCACGAGCAAACCCCTGCGTAGCTGGTTGGAAAAATGTGATCCAGCGGTCTGGTTGATTTCAGAACGTGTACAAAATCAGGATGCGCTGCATCTGGCCACGCGCCATCTGCGCTGTGGTGTGGGGGCATTCGCTTCGGGTTTGGTGTCGGCTGGTCGCTTGTCTGTGGCGTATGCGGCCGCGTGGCGGCAGGCGGAGTCCGAGGCGGCGAAGAGCTTGGCCAAGGGTCTGGTCAAGGCCGGCGCATTTGAAGGTCTGGCGGTGATGACTCTCGCCCAGCAGCTGCCCTCCTTCACGCCGGTGTTCGTGGCCAATTCGATGCCCGTGCGGGACGTGGAATACTTCTGGCCGGCGACCAACCGAGCCCACCGGATTTATTTTAACCGCGGGGCGAACGGAATCGACGGCACGCTTTCGACTGCGCTGGGAGTGTCGCATGGCAACCGGCCGAGCGTGCTGCTGACCGGCGATCTGGCGCTCCTGCACGACAGCAACGGATTTCTTTTGCGGCCAAAATTCAAGGGCAGCCTGACCGTCGTGTTGATCAACAACAACGGTGGCGGCATCTTCGAACATCTTCCCGTCGCGCAATTCGATCCGCCCTTCGAGGAGTTTTTCGCCACGCCGCAAGCCGTGGGGTTTGCCAAACTGGCGGGGGCTCACGGCATACCTCATGTGCTGGTGCGCGACTGGAGACATTTTGCCGGATTGATGGCCAAGCTGCCCAAAAACGGCATCCGGGTGCTCGAGATTTGCACCGACCGGAAAACAGATGCAGCGTTTCGCAAAAAACTTTTCCATGATGCAGCAGTTGCCGTGGAGCAATCGCTGAGGTAGGGCGTCGTCGGCGGGTGCGGCCGGATGCTGCCCGTAGAGACTCCGCTGCGGAGGTCGCGAACCACGGAAGAGACGCCGTGGCTCCATAAAAAAATGACTACAACTGAATCGGCATGCCGACCTCGATGATTTGCATCGGGGGCAGGCGGTAGTAGTCGCGAACCTGGCTGGCGTTGCGGCTCAGGAATGCATAAAAATGTTTTTGCCACTCGAACATCCGGGTGTCGCCGCCGGTGATGATCATCTCGCGGTTAAAGTAGTAGGTGGCTTCGGCGAGTTTCAGGGGGACGCCGGCGTCGCGGACATTCTCCATTAGCGTCGAGACATCCGGTGACTCCATGTAGCCGTAACGCCCCACCGCGCGCCACACGCCATTGCCGATTTCACTTACCGTAAAGCGTTCATCGTCCTCGACAGTGGGGACATCTTCAGTGGTCACGCTGAGCAGCACCACGGTTTCATGGAGAACCTTGTTGGCCTTCACATGATGAAGGAGAACCAGCGGAGTGCCGGTGGGATTTCCCGCCATGAATACGCCGGTGCCACGGACGCGGATGATCCGGTCGCTTTGGGCGATATTGTTCAATTCGGCCTCGGTGATTTCATTGGCGTAGATGCGCCGGAAGATCTCCGTTTTTCCGCTTTTCCAAGTATGCATGACCGCCAGCAAGGCGAGGCCGACCAAGATCGGCAGCCAGCCGCCTTCGGCGAATTTGTGCAAATTGGCCCCCACGAATGCACTTTCGACCAGCACAAAAAAGAAAGCCAGTGGCAGGATTTTCCACCAAGCCCAGCGCCAGCGCAAACGCGCGACGCGGAAGAAGGCCAGGGTGGTTACCAGCATGGTCCCGGTGACTGCGATCCCGTACGCAGTGGCCAGCTTTTCACTCGAGCCAAAAAAGAGCACCACGATAATGGAGCCGATGGCGAGGGCGATATTCACCAACGGGAGATAGATTTGTCCCGAATGTTTCGCATTGGTGTACAAAATTTTGAGGCGCGGAAAATACCCGAGTTGGATGGCTTGGCGGGTCAGCGAATAGGTGCCGGAAATCAGGGCCTGGCTGGCAATGATGGCCGCGGCGATTGACAGCGCGATAAGGAGGAGTCGCGGTATGCCTTCGGGAACCAAGGCGAAAAACAAGTTGTCGATCTCGCCAGGATGCTCGAGGGCGAAAGAGCCCTGGCCGAAATAATTCAAAAGAAGTCCCGGGAAAGCGACCCCGTACCACGCGAAGGCAATATACTTCCGGCCGAAATGGCCCATGTCAGCATACAGCGCTTCCGCTCCCGTTACCGCCAACACCACCGCACCGAGAATAACCGCTGCATTTCCCGGATGGCTCTGCAATAAATTCAGACCCCGCCGGGGATCGATGGCAGCCAGGACCGCTGGATTCTCCACGATGTGGCGGAGGCCGACCAGTCCGATGACCACAAACCACACCAGCATCACGGGTCCAAACACGCGGCCGATGGTCTGCGTGCCCTGGCGTTGAAAATAAAACAGTCCGCAGAGAATCACGCATGAAATGGCGGGGATGTATTTGGAGTATTCGGGGGCAAAGCTTTTCAGACCCTCCACCGCGCCGAGGACCGAGATGGCCGGCGTGATGACCCCATCGCCGTAAAGCAGGGCGGCGCCAAACAGGACCAACAGGGTAAACAATCCGATGCGGGCGGCATTGCCTCGATCACTATGCGTGAGGGCGAGCAACGCGAAAATCCCGCCCTCGCCGCGATTGTCCGCCTTCATGACGAACAAAAGATATTTCACGCAAACGACAATGATCAGCGCCCAGAAGACCAGCGACAAGGCGCCAAGAATTCCCGCCGCGCGGTCGCCCGCGGGCAAGGCGTTCAGGCATTCCCGCAGCGCATAGAGCGGGCTCGTCCCGATATCGCCAAACACCACACCCAACGCACCGAGGGTAAGCCCGGCACTGGCCGCAGTGCTGACTTTGGAAGGGGATTTCTGCATGGAATGACCATTGTCGGGCAGTCGGAGCACACTCCAAGCAGTTTTCGCCGGTTATGGTAAAACTGCTTGACCCTCAGACCCGGAAGCGGTGCACGAGCGCCTCCCCTAATTCCTGCAGGCTGACTACATTCCAAGGCTTTACCCCAACGGTTAACGGACTAGTGTAGCGAAATGCCCTCCAAGTGGAAAATTGCCAAAAAATACGAAGATATCGTTTATCAAAAGTCGGCCGGCATGGCCAAGATAACCATTAACCGTCCTGACAAACGAAATGCGTTCCGGCCCCAGACGGTGGTCGAGATGCATGAAGCCTTGCTGGATGCCCGCGAAGACCAGTCCATCGGCGTTGTTTTTCTGACCGGTGCGGGTCCGGCCAATGACGGTAAATACGCGTTCTGTGCGGGCGGCGACCAATCGGTGCGCGGCCATGGCGGTTACATCGATGGCAAAGGTGTGCCGCGGCTGAACATCCTGGAAGTTCAAAAACTAATCCGCTCGATGCCCAAGGTGGTGATCGCGCTCGTCGCGGGCTACGCGATCGGAGGAGGACATGTGCTCCATGTCATGTGCGATTTGACGATCGCGGCTGACAACGCGATCTTTGGACAGGTCGGACCCAAGATGGGCAGCTTCGACGGCGGTTTTGGTGCGAGTTATCTCGCCCGCATGGTCGGACAGAAAAAGGCCCGCGAAATCTGGTTTCTGTGCCGGCAATACAATGCCGCCGAGGCGCTCGCGATGGGCTTGGTCAACAAAGTCGTTCCACTCAAGGATCTCGAAACCGAGGGCGTGGCTTGGGCGAAGGAAATTTTGCAGCGCAGCCCGCTCGCCATTCGCTGTTTGAAATCCGCCTTCAACGCCGAACTCGACGGCCAAAGCGGCATTCAGGAACTCGCAGGCAACGCCACCATGCTGTATTACATGACTGAGGAAGCGAAGGAGTTCATGACGGCGCAGAAGGAAAAGCGTAAGCCCAAGGCCGAAAAATTTCCGTGGTTGCCGTGAACAACGAGGCGTGATGCATCCCGCATTTCAGCAGACCGACCATCGTCCGTGGCCGCATCCGACGCGGCCCTGGACGTGGCAACAACAATGGCTGGATTTGGTTTTTATCCACTTTGAAGTTAATGCCGCCGTGCTGAGAAAAAAAATCCCCGCCGGCCTCGAACTCGATCTCCATCAAGGCAAAGCTTGGATTGGCATCGTGCCGTTTCGCATGGAAGGCGTGACCAAGCGCGGATTTCCAGCTCCCTCCTTGTTCTGTGCCTTTCCGGAAATTAACGTCCGGACCTACGTCACCGCCGGAGGAAAACCGGGGGTTTGGTTTTTCAGTCTTGATGTCCCGGGCCAGTTGGCGGTTTGGGCGGCCCGCACCTT
>JANYDX010000378.1 GCA_025363395.1 Verrucomicrobiota bacterium | reverse complement strand
CGGCAGTGTCGAGGCGTTCGCCCATCACCTGACGGGCAAGGCCAAGCTTACCCTGCGCACGGCAACGATTCCGCTGCCCCCGCCGGTCAAATCGCTGTCCCCCTCGCAGGTGCGATCAATCCGCAAGAAACTCAATGTCAGTCAGCCGGTTTTCGCCGCGATGATGAACATCCCGACGGTGACCGCCGCTAGCTGGGAGCGCGGGCGCAGGAAACCGACCGGGGCCGCGTTGCGGTTGCTCGACATCGCACGCAAGCATCCCGAGGTATTGGTCGCGGGCTGACGCGGGTATGAGAGTGGCGATTTTACTCGCTGCCTATTAGCGTGAGAGATGTTAGGCAGAGAATCGTATGTCGATCAACAGACATACGGGATCGTAGGATTCCAGAACCTACTCGCCGTCGTGCGCCCGCACTTCGATTCGAGCCGTGCCCTCGGGCGCAATCTCTAATTTTAGGGAATAGTAACCCATCTGACTTGAGAAGCGAGAATGCCCCACCGACCAAGGAATAAAGTGCATGGACTTTACCTGCAAAATCTTCCCGGAGTTGTCGCAGAATAAAATGTCCAAGTGTGAAAACGCGGTCGTGCTCGCTCCGGACTTTTTAGAAATGGCACCGGCGAGCTCAAGTATCCCATGATTCATTTGTAGGCGCGGCCCATTTACTTGGACGCTGGCGGACGATTTAGCACCTAGCGTCAAGCCGTGTGCCTGAGCTGGCGAAGCCGGCGGAGTTAAGTTCAAGCAACCTGAGAGCAACGAGCCCATCAAAGCACCGACAAACCATGGGAATCTTTTAATCTTCATGTAGGTTATTGGATTGATGGAGGCGTGGGTCACCGCACGAACAGTGCAGGCGGAATACTCAGCCCGGAAATTTTGTTGAGCGTCGGCACAAGAGCAGCGCGAGCCCTCAAGGAGGGTCACCTTCGTACGCGCGCACCTCCAAACGGGCAACAGCGGGCGGTAGTGGATCGAGCACAACGCGATATTCGGACCAGCCGGATAGTTTAGGCCCGCGAGGGATGTCGCGTGGCTCAAATTCAGCGACCACTTCGCGCAGCACTTTTCCGGCGGCGTCGAATAGCCGCACGGTAAGGTGGGTTTGCGTCGTATTATCGGCTCCGAATACTCTCATCACGGAGCCAGTCAGTAGGAGGTTTCCTTGATCGCGCTTGAGCGAAGCTCTCGAAATCCAAACGCGAGCCGAATCCGCCCGGTCGATCTTGATATGCGCGTCTCCTCCTGGAACCCGAAGCGAAGTGGCGCACCCAGTAAATACGCCGATACAAAAAACAAGAAGCAATGGCGTTTTCATAAATGTAAGTTCCGACTAACTCGTAGTGATTTTATCAGGGAAATCTTTCGCCTGAAGTATTGCGACGATGGGTGCCTCAGGCATGGCAGGAATTGCTCTTGAGCTATGGCGTTCCAGTTTTTGGCGGCGTCGCAGCTTTCCACGAAACCTCCGTCGCAACCCACTCGCCGAGTTCTTTTTTGTAATACACTTGAACGGCTTGGCCCACCAAGAGTTGCCCAAGGGTTGCTTGCTTGCCGTCCTGCCGCAGGCGCGTCCGGCCTTCTTGCACGACAAAAACCGACGGCTGATCTCCTTCTGTGGATTTGAGGACGAGGATATGCTTGCCTTCGTCAACAGACTGCACCGTTCCTTTCACGAGATGCTGCATGGCGGGCATCGCCTCGGCGATGGCGACCACGCCGACCGCCACCATGACAAAGAATATGTGCGAGATTTTCATGGGGATTGTTGCCCTTGGGCTTCACGATTTTCGCTCGGTTCCGGTGCAGTAGCATTTTCGTCTCGCCCGAACAGGACCAGATAAAAGACCGGCAGCACGACGAGTGTCAGCACGGTTGCCGAGATGAGCCCGCCGATCACGACGACGGCCAGAGGACGCTGCGTCTCGGAGCCGATCGCATGCGAGAGCGCCATCGGCAGAAGGCCGAGCATCGCGAGTAACGCCGTCATCAGCACCGTGCGCAGCCGCACGAGCGCACCGCGCCGCACCGCCTCGAGTGCAGTGGCGCCCTCCTCTTGTAGTTGGTTGAAATAGCTCACCATCACCACGCCGTTGAGCACTGACTGCCCAAACAACGCGATGAACCCAATCGCAGCCGAAACGCTCAGCGGAATCCCTGTCACGAGCAGCGCCGCGATCCCGCCAATGAGCGCAAAGGGCACGTTCATCAAAATCAGCAGCGCGCCCCGCACCGACTTGAACGCATCGAACAGCAGCACGAAGATCAGGAACACGCTCACCGGCACGACCACCGCGAGCCGCTTCATCGCGCGCTGCTGGTTTTCGAACTCACCACTCCACGTCACGATGTAGCCGGGCGGAAGTTCGATCGTTCTTGCGCGCTGCTGCATATCCGCCACGACGCTGCCCATGTCGCGCCCCTCGATGAAAATACTGATCGCCATCACACGGGAGCCGTTCTCGCGGCTGATGTTCATCGCGCCGCTCGACTCACGGAACGTCGCGACCTCGGCGAGTGGGATGTGCAGCCCCTCCGGCGTGTCGACGAGGATGTTCTTCATCAGATCGAGGCCGCGCGCGGACTCGGGCAATCGCACCAGCACGCTGAAGTGTTTCTCCCCCTCCCACAGTTCTGTCGCTGCCTTGCCGCCCAGCCCCGTCTCGATCACGTCCTCGATATCCGAGACGTTGAGCCCGTAACGCGCTGCTCGCTCGCGATCGATTTCAATCAACGACTGCGGCACCTGACCCGCGCGATCGATGAACGAGCGCGCAACACCCGGCACCGACGCAACGGCGTGCAGCAGCGCTTCCGTCTTGGCGCGGAGCGTCGCCGGATCTTCGCCAAAAACTTTGATGACGATTTGTCCGTCGATCTGCGAGATGCTCTCAAGCACGTTGTCGCGGATCGGCTGCGAGAACGCAATATCGAGGCCGGGAAACGCATCGACCGCGCGGTTCATTTCCTCGAGCACGCGCTCGCGGGTGAAGCCCGGCCGCCACTGCGCCTCCGGCTTCAAGTCCACGAACGCCTCGACCATGTTGATCGGTTTCGGATCGGTGCCATTCTCGGGGCGGCCGGCTTTCACGATGACCATGTTGACCTCGGGCACCCGATGGAGCGCAATCTGCAACCGCTCGCTCTGATGCCGTGCCTCCGCGACCGAAATCCCGGCCGGCAGGACGACGTTCACCCAAATCGTGCCTTCATTGAGTTCGGGCAAAAACTCCGTGCCAAGCCGCGGCACTAGCGCCAAGCTGGCGACGAGCGCGACGACGGCTGCGCCGATCACGAGCCGGCGGCGGCGCAACGCCCAGTCGAGCACCGGCTGATAGATGCGTTTGCAGAACCGCACGAGCGCGTTGTCCTCGTGATGGTGCGCGGCGTTGTCTGCCGGTTCGTCGTGGCGACCACCGAGAAAATAGAAACAGAGCAGTGGCACGACCGTGAGCGAAAATAATAACGACGCGATCAGCGCCGAAGTCACCGTCCACGCCATCGGCGCGAAGATGCGGCCCTCCTGCCGTTGCAACGTGAAAATCGGCAGGTGCGCCGCGATGATGATGAGCATCGAGTAGAACGTCGGCCGCCCGACTTCGGCCGTCGCTTCATGAATTGCATGCCGCAAGCCATCACGGCCCGCGTGGCGGCCCGGCTGGGACAATCGACGGATCACATTCTCCACGACGATGACCGCGCCATCGACGATGATGCCGAAGTCCATCGCGCCGAGCGAAAGTAGGTTCGCCGGGATGCCGCGCCACGTGAGCCCGATGAACGTGCCGAGCAGCGACAGCGGAATCATAATCGCAACGATCGCGGCGGCGCGCAGATGGCCGAGAAAAAGCAGCAGCACGAGCGAGACGAGCATCGCCCCTTCGGCGAGGTTGTGGAAGACGGTGTGGAGCGTCGTGTCGATCAGCCACGTGCGATCGTAATACGGCACGAGCTGCACGCCCTTCGGCAGGATCGAACGATTCAGCAATTCCACACGCTCCTTTACGCCCTTGAGCACGTCGGACGGGTTCTCGCCCTTGCGCATGAGGACGATGCCGTTGACGATGTCCGGCTCCTTGTCCTGGCCGACGATGCCCTCGCGCGGCAGCGCACTGATCGCCACCGTCGCCACGTCCTTCACCAGCACGGGCGTGCCGTGCTGCGAGGTCAGCACAATGTTACCGATGTCATCGATCGAGCGCAACAGGCCGAGGCCGCGGATGAAATACTGCTGGCCGCCGCGCTCGAGTTTGCTGCCGCCAACGTTGGAATTGCCGCGGCCGACCGCGGTGAACAACTGCTGCAGCGTCACGTTGAAATATTTCAGCCGCGCGAGGTCGGGGTTGATTTCGTAGGTCTTGATCAACCCGCCCATGCTCGTGATGTCGGCGACGCCCGGCACCATGCGCAGTTGGCGCTCGACGACCCAGTCTTCGAGCGTGCGCAAATCGCGCGAAGAGTAACCATCGCCTTTCAGGCGGAAGCGGTAGATTTCGCCGATGGCCGTCGAGAGCGGCCCGAGCTGCGGTTGCACGCCCGGCGGCAGATCGACTTGCTGCAACCGCTCCGCGACTTGTTGCCGTGCGAAATAATCCGTCACGTCGTCGTCGAATGTGACCACGATGTAGGATAGCCCAAACTGCGTGTGCGAAAAAAGTCGCACTGAGTGCGGCAGCCCGCTCAACGCCACCTCAAGCGGAATCGTAACCTGCTTCTCTACCTCCTCCGGCGCGCGACCTGGGTAGAGTGTCACGACCGTAGCTTGCACATCCGACACGTCGGGAAACGCCTCGATCGGCAGCCGCTTGAATGCGATCACGCCGCCGCCGATGAAGATCGCCGACAGCAGCGCCACGAACATGGGCTGGTGCAGCGTAAAGTGGATGAGGCGGCGAATCATGGTGGCGTGCGTCGAGGTTGCGCGTGGCGTTTCACTCAGCGTCCTTCTGCGTCCGCCCGGACTTCATCGAGCAGGAGCCCGCCCTCCGTCACCACGCGCTGGCCGGCAGCAACGCCGCTGCGCACCAAAATCTTTCCGTCATGCTCCGACCCGAGTTCCACCTCGCGCCGAGTGTAGGTGCCAGCTTGCTCTTCGATATAAACAAAGTGCCGCTCACTCTTCATGAACACAGCCTTGATCGGAATCTCCACACCAGGCGGGGCATCGACGGTAAACTCCACCGTCACGAACATCTCGGCTTTGAGCAGCCGATCCGAATTCTCCACGCGCCCGCGGACCGTCACCATGTGTGTCGTCGGATCGAGCGAATCCGACACGCCGTCAATCTGGCCGCCAAAGGTTCGATCCGGAATGGCCATCGAACGCACGACGACGGGCACGCCCGTTCGCAACACCCCCAGCTCGCGCTCCGGCGCGTCGATGAGCACGCGCAGATGCGCCGGATCGCTGATTACGCACAGCGGCGCGAACAATTGCGGCGCGTTGGCGAGGATCTGGTCCGGGCGCACTTCCTGCCCGACGTTAACATTCTTTTCCACCAGCGTGCCGGTCAGCGGCGAACGCAGGACGAACAATCCATCCACGTCGCGGGCCGCTGCGCCGTAGAGTTTCAGGCGCGCCGTCGCACGCTGCTGCTCCGACTCGGCGCCGGCCTGCGCACCCTCCGCCGCCTCGACTTCCTTGCGCGCCACGGCGCCGTGTTCGAAAAGATCCTTCATGCGCGCCAGCGTGCGCGCGGCGAGCAGCGCATCGGCGTTGGCCTTGCGCACGTCCGCCTGTGCCTGGCCGAAATCGGGCGAGTCGAGGCGCACGAGCGCCGCGTCTTTTTCGACGTGATCGCCCAGCGCGACCGCAACGGACGCAACACGGCCGGCCACCGGAGTGTAGATGCGGACCGTGGTGTCCTCGTCCCACACCAAGCGGCCCGAAAGCCGGCGAACTTCGGGTCCTCTCAGTTCCGCCGCAACCGCCGCGATGGCGGCGCGCTGCGGTGAGTTCGCGGGAAACACGATGCGGTCACCACTCACGGTCGGCGCGGAGGCGTCATTTGGCGCCGGCGCGCGCGAGCAGGCCGTGATAAGCGCGATGGTCGCGGCACTGGCAGAACAAAATAAAATGCGGAAGGTCATGGCAAAATCTTCGAATTACGGTGCGTTGCGATTCAGTGCGGCAGAGAGGGCAAACGCCGCCGAGGCCGCGTCGGCCTGCGCACGAGCGGCGGCGACACGGATTTCGTTATCGTTGCGCTCGGCCGCGAGCAGTTCGAGCAGCGATGCGCCGCCATGCTCGTACGCATAGGCGATCGTTTTTGCGACGAACGTGGATTGCGGCTGGAGTTTTTCGACGTAGACACTGGCCCGGGCCCGCGCCTCGCCAAACGCGAGGCGGACCGCCGCGAGATCGGCCGTGGCTTGCACGCGTGCCTTGTCGAGCTGCGCCTGAGCGGCATCGCGCGCGGCGCGTGCAGCACGAATCGAGCCGCCGTTCCGGTTCCAGAGTGGCAGCGGAAACGAAACGCCCACACCCGCCGTATTCGGCTGGTCGGGCGGATTACGCTCGAACTGCACGCTCACGGTGAGATCGGGCAGCGGCGCGCGTTTTTGAAGCGCAAGGTCCGCGTCGGCCTTCGCCACTGCGGCTTCGGCGGCGGCGACGTCGGGCCGCGCGCCGACGGGCTGCTCCTCGGCCAGAACGGCCGGCGGCAGCGGCAGTGAGGCGAGCGTGTCGGCGAGTTTGGTCGCGCCGGCGGGCGCGCGGTCGCCAAGCAAAGTCTCCAACACGATCACTGCCGTGGTCGCTGCGCGCCGCGCCGCCGCCGCATCGAGATCGAGCCGGCCCGCTGCGACGGCAATCTGCGCTTGATCGCTCGCGGCGATGTCGCCGGCCGTGAGGCGCATTGACGCGAGATCGGCCTCGCGCCGGAGCGACGCAGCCGAGGCCGCGAGCACGCGGCTCTCTTCGCGCGCTTCGAGCGCGGCGACGTAGGCCTGGCTGACCGACTGCAACACGAGACGCCGCACGTCATCGCGCTGCGCCTCCGCGGCGCGCTGGCCGGCGCGAAACGATTCCTGCCGCGGCCCGCGTTTGCCAAGCTCGACAAGCTGACTGAGCGAGAAAATCGAATCGTAGCTCCGATCATAAAAGCGGTTGCCGGCGGCGGTGCCGTTGCCCGAACCGTCGGTCGCGATCTTCGCGGTCGAGAGACTGAGCGTTGGGTTGGGAAATTCGCGCGCCGCGCGGAGTTGCGCGACGGCCGCTTCGGCCTGCGCCGCGGCCACGCGCACGTCGGCGTTGTGCAACAACGCCAGCCGCTGCGCCTCACCAAAAGTCAACGACTTCGGTTCATCGGCTGCTCCCAAACGGCCGCACCAAAGGAGCGAGGCGACCAGCACGACAAGAAGGCTTCTCAAACGCATCCCACTAGAATAGCAGGAGTCGCTGCGAGTTTGGTATCGGATGTCGCCGCCTTCGCACTAGGGCGAGGCCCTAGTACCCCGTACCAGCTATAATTTCGGATAAAGTCTGATAAGTTTTATGCGCGCGTCCTCTGTGGTGAAGCGCCAGTTAATGGGGGCACCGCGATTGTTACGGTGCTTCTGCCAAGCGGAGATTTCGTGGCGCATG
>JANYDX010000362.1 GCA_025363395.1 Verrucomicrobiota bacterium | reverse complement strand
GTGTCTTCTACGCCGCCGGACGACTTTACGGCCTGACGTTCAAAGAGCGTCACGACCTGCCGGTTTATCAGCCGGACGTGCGCGTGTTCGAGGTCTTCGACGCCGACGGTTCGCCGCTCGCGCTGTTCCTGATGGATTACTATGCACGGCCCTCCAAACGGGGAGGAGCCTGGATGAGCGACTATGTTTCCCAATCCGTACTCTTCGGCAACAAGGCCATCGTCGCCAATCACCTGAACATCCCGAAACCTCCTGCGGGCGAGCCGACGCTGCTGACGTGGGATGAAGTAAAGACCGCGTTCCATGAGTTCGGCCACGCGATGCACGGCATGTTCTCCACTGTGAAATATCCGCGCTTCAGCGGGACCAACGTGCCGCGCGATTTCGTCGAGTACCCCTCGCAGGTCAATGAAATGTGGCGCGAGTGGCCGGAAGTCCTGAATCATTACGCCAAGCATTATCAGACCGGCGCGCCGCTGCCGCAGGAGCTGCTCGACAAAGTGGCCGCCACCACGAAATTCAACCAAGGCTTTATGACCGCCGAACTCGTGGCTGCCAATGTGATCGACCAGGCGTGGCACCAGCTCAAGCCCGCCGAAGTCCCCGGCGCCGACGGTGTTCAGGCCTTTGAGTCCGCCGTGCTGAAAAAGGCCGGCTTGGATTTCCCGCCCGTGCCACCGCGTTACCGCAGCACCTATTTCTCCCACAGTTTCTCCGGCGGTTACTCCGCCGGTTACTACTCCTACTTCTGGAGCGAAGTGCTCGATGCAGACAGTGTCGAATGGTTCAAGACGCATGGCGGATTAACCCGCGCCAATGGCGACCATTTCCGGACCACGCTCCTTTCCCGCGGAGGCAGTGAGGAAGCCATGACCCTCTTCCGCAACTTCTCTGGCGGAGAGCCTTATATTGAACCGCTACTCAAGCGACGCGGTTTGGATTCAGCGGCGCCAAAGTAAAGTTCCCCATCTTTTATACGCAGGTTTAACCCGGAAACCCCCGGGAAATTCACCATGCTGTCCCGACATGTTTTGGCGGATGAAATAGTTGGCAGTTTCGCAGGGTTTTGACACAACTTTAGGCGACAAATCGCGTAGTTGGTGTCTATCTTGGTATCCATCCAAGCAGCAGCTCCCATCCGATGACCAAGACTGAAACCACGCCGACCGAAGTAGTGCCAGCCCGCAAGCCGCTGAAGGTACTTTATGCCGATGACATGCTGCAATTGCGCGAATTGATCACGATCGTGTTGGCGCGCGATGGCCACACCGTGGAGACCGTTCCCAACGGGGAGGAGGCCCTGGAAAAAATCGCGGCGGCGGCCGTGGCCTATGATGTCGTCATCACGGATCACCACATGCCCGGCATCAACGGACTCGAACTGGTGAGTTCGATTCGAAGCCAGTCCTTTCCCGGGAAAATAATCGTTTTCAGTTCCGAGTTGAGCCAGGCCGTCGATGCGGCTTATCGCCGGCTGAAGGTGGATCATATCCTGCCCAAACCGATTTTCCCCGCCCAACTCCGGGCCTTGTTCGAAAGCCTCTGAGCGAAACCCTTTTTCCCTAAGCCGGATTCTTGCAACAGCTGAGCGGCGGTGGGGGCACTGCCGGTCAGCTTTGAGTTCGTGCCGATTTTTCGGCAAATCGGATTCAAGTGCACGGGTCCGGCTCAGGGAAATTAACCACCCTCAGGCCTGGCAATCCGGGAAGCACGCTCGGTTTGACTGTCCGCCTCCGCGGACCCGCTTCGGCCTTGCCCGGCGAAGCGGTTAATGGACAACTGAACCGTACGCACCCCGCGCCACGTGCGCCCTTCCATGTCCAACGCCACTCTGATCCAGCTCCTGGTCTTTTTGGGACTCAACGCCCTCATTGCCCTGGTCACCTGGCTGCATTGCCGCAAAGCCACCCGTGCGACCGACGATACCAAGGAATATTTTCTCGCCAACAGCGGCCTCAACTGGGCGTTCATTGCCGGGTCCATCACCCTGACCAACCTCAACACCGACACCCTCGTGGGCATGAATGGCGGCCAGATGCTGCTCATCTCGTTGTGGGAATTGTCCGCCGTCGTCGGCCTGTTCCTGCTCGCCCGGATTTTTGTGCCGCTCTACTACAAATACAACTGCACGACCGTGACGGAGCTGCTGGAGCGGCGGTACCACAACAAGCACATCCGCGCCACGGTCGCCGCCATTTTCCTGCTGGGTGATGTCTTGATTTTTCTGCCGGTGATGCTGTACACGAGCTCGCTCGTGATCAAAGCCATGTTCGGTCTTCAAACGCCGCTCATCGTGCTGGCCGGTGGCATCGCCACCGTCGGGGCGGCGTACGCCATTCTCGGGGGACTGCGCGCGGTCGCGATCTCCGACACTTACGCCGGCGTGCTTGTCCTCGGGATGGCCATGCTGGTCGCAGTGCTTTCGCTCAATGCCGTGCATTGGGATTTCGCCGGCATTCCCGCCGAGCGCCTGACTCTGATCGGAGGTCCGCAATCACCCATTCCGTGGACCACGCTGCTCACCGGCATGATCTTTTCTCAATTGTATTACTGGAGCACGAACCAGACGATCACCCAGCGCGCGCTCGCGGCGCCGTCCGTTCGAGAAGCCCAAAAAGGCGTCTATGCCGCGATGATCGTGCGCCTCTTGATCATTCCGCCGATTGTGGTCGTCCCGGGCATTTGCGCGTACAAACTATACGGCCGGCTCGGTGACGCCACTTACGGACACATCGTTTCGCAATTGCTGCCGCACTGGCTCCTCGGCGCGTTTGCCGCGGCGATGTTCGGCGCGGTGATGAGCAGCTACAACGCCACCCTCAATTCGTCCGCCACGCTTTACGTGTGCGACATCCACCAGAAATACATCAACGCCACGGGGCGAATCCGCGGACTGAGCGTTTGGCTGCAGGTGGTGTTCGCCGTGGTTTCGATCGCGCTGGTTCCCGCTTACACGGGTGCGGCCAGCATCATCCAGCTCATCCAGCAGCTCATCGGCCTTTTCTCGATGCCGATTCTCTCCGCTTTCATCATCGGCTTGCTTTTCCGCAATGTCGACGCGCGGGCGGTCATTGCCACGATCGTTTTCGGCGCCGTCTTTTATGCGCTGTTCGCGTTCGCCTGGCCGGCGCTGCATGCCCGTGATGCCTCCTGGCCTGCACCGTGGCATTTCCTGCATTCGATGTTTCTCACCGTCTGGGCCTGCATCGGATTTGCTCTGGCGCTCAATCGCGTCGGTTTCGGCCGGCGCGCCGCTTTCGAACTCGGCAGTCGGCAGGCTTGGCGGGCGGCTCTCGCCACACTCCGGGCCTAACGCCGGCTCAACTCCGCGGAACCCGCCCCGCGGGTCATCGTCTCAATCAGAGCCACCGCCATTTGGTTGCATGGCGTGGAGATGCCGTGCTTGCGACCCAGCCGGACGATGACGCCATTGCGCGCGTCGATTTCCGTCGTGCGCCCCGCCAGCCGGTCGGCATGCAGGGAGTTGATGGAATCGGGCGGCGCGCTCCGGTAGGCTTGGAGCACGGTCTCGGCGAGCGAATCATCCAGCACCGCGCCCTCGGCGCGGCCCACTGCGATGCACTCGCGCACGAGCTGGCGGGATAGTTCACCGATGTGCTCGTCCTGCATGACCGCGGTGGGTTGCAATACCAGGCCCGAAATCACGCCGGCCGCATTCGTGCAAAGTTTGCGCCAGACGGCGCTTTTCAAATCGGCTGTCACCGAAGCCTCGATGGGCGTGCCCGCGAAGAGCCCGACAAATTCGCGGCCGCGGGCATCGTCCTGCACCACCATTTTTGCCGTGCCCCGCTGACGAAAACTCGTCGGGGCAATGCGCTCCGCCGGACAATCCACCATGACCGGCACCAGCTGGGCGGCGGGCAGAAAAGCGGCGAATCTTTCGCGGTGCTCCACGCCGTTTTGCAAAATGGCAACCGGTGCACCGTTGGCGGCGAGTCCCTTCAGCCACGTCGCGGCGCCCGCGGAATCATATGCTTTCGTGGTCACCAGCACCCAATCCACCGGAGTTGCCTGCTCAGGTGCAGTCAGCACCGCAGGCCGGGCCGTCCACGATCCGTGAGGAGTATCCACGTGAAGTTCTCCGATCGGACGGCGAGCACACAGGATAATCTCATGCCGGCCGGTTTTTTCCAGCCAGGCCGCGACCACTCCTCCCACTGCACCCGGACCAACGATTGCGATACGTGACATCGCGTTAAGCTTGCAAGCACCACGTCCGGGGGGTCGAACCAAAACGGATGCGTGCTCCGGCAAGTTTTTCCAGCAAGCCTGCGGACAGCCTTGTTGCGTTCAGCGCCAGTAACCGTTGATAAAAACGTAGCCGCGTCCGCGCCGCTGCCAGTGAGCGGGGATATAATCGCGATGGCGGGGCGGTGGCATTTCCCAATGACCGGGCACCCACGCATAACCCCGTCCTTCGTAAACCCAATAGCCCTCGATCCAGACTGCGTCAGGAGCGGTCCGTTCATAAATTACTTCGCGCTGCCGGGGAGGAGGAGGAGGAGGCGCATCGACAACCACGTCGGTGGTGGCCTCGGATTCCGATCCATAAAGTGTGCCGCGCTGGTGATCGGCCGTGTTGCCCATCGTGCCGCCGGCCAGCGCACCGACGGCCGCACCAATCAAAGCGCCGCTGGCTCCGTTGCCATGACCGCTGTTGTTGCCAATCGCGCCGCCCGCGATCGCACCCAACACTCCACCGCCCACTGCGCCCCGCTGAGTGTTAGGTCCGTTGCCGACACAGCCTCCGCAAAACAGTAAAACCAAAAGAGAGACGAAACTTTTAACTTTTGTTTCCATGATGAAAGTGAAGACGTGCCTCGAAACAATTTGTTACCCCCACCGAAGCGCAGGCTTTAGGTTTTTAGCGCCACGCGTGCCACGACGGTGTGCACCCCGCTGGTTTGCAGTGCCAGCCCCACCGCCTGCCCGATTTGGTCGGCCGAATTGACGGATCCGTTTAGTTTTACCTCACCGTTGCGGCACTCGATACTGAGATCCGACGTGGAAAGATTTTTTTCGACGACATATTTGCTCCGGATCACCGTCACAATCCAAGCGTCGTCAATTATTTCCCCCTGACTGCTGGCCCGTGTACGGACAACGGCGCCAGTTTGCGCGAGTTCCTCGCGGATATTATCTGGAGTTAATTTCTTTTCCCCGGCCTTGGCGGCCATGGCGTCGTTGACTTCGATCGCGATGGCCCGACTGCGTTCAGCGAGGGCCGCGGCGCGCTGCCCCTCAGTGGACTTTTCGCCACCGCGATAATGCTGCCAACCACCTGTAACCGCAATAGCTCCAATGAGGAGAAGGAAGAGCAAGGTTTTCATGATTCTTCCAATAACGACAACCCTGCAGGTCAATGGTTCATGCTTATCGGCCCGAGTTCAGGGAGGCTTTGCGTAACCACTTGGGAACGTCCGGGTCTCTATCTCGAATGCCTTCAATTAAGCCGCTCACTCAACCAGCGCGCCGACCGCGACTTACTCCGCGCTTTAAACTGCGCCATACCGGGGAGTACCTTCTCCGTGGCGTCCTGGTCATCGCGCCCGTGGTGATTACCGTCAGTTTTGTTTACTGGATTTTTAACAAATTGGACGGGATTCTTCATCCTCTCGTAATTGCTCCCGGACTCGGTTTTCTCCTCCTGATTCTGTCCGTCCTGTTGATCGGCTGGGTCAGCACTTTTTATGTGATCA
>JANYDX010000329.1 GCA_025363395.1 Verrucomicrobiota bacterium | reverse complement strand
GCTGGAGCTTGCGACGCGGCCGCCGGGCAATCCATCCTTGCGGGACAATCATTGTTAACCGGTGGAAACCCCTCGAGCATTCAGAACATTGTTTTTGTGCGTCAGCTATGGTGCTTCACTCTTTCTCGGAGTAACGGCGTGCCTTCGAGCAAATGCGGCGGAGAGCGATCCGTCTGTCGCGGTCCCGTCCGGATCTTGGGTGGAGCTCCGGGAAAAGACTTTTGATGTCACTTGGGAGACGGTGAATGAAGCCTACTATGATCCCACGTTCGGAGGGGTTGACTGGGCGGCAATGAAGGAAAAATACCGGGCGCGATTGCCCGGAGTTTCCAACAAGGCCGGGTTAAGGGTTTTGTTGCAGGAAATGCTCGCGGAATTGAGGCGAAGTCATTTTGCGATTTTGCCCCGTGAACTGGCGGTGTTCACGCCGGGGGAGCGCGTGCGAATCGGAACGATTGGCCTGGACGTATCCGAGGTGGAGGGAGCGGTGGTCGTCAGCGGGTTGAATCCTGCGTCGGCGGCGAGCCGGGCCGGTTTGCGCCTTGGGGACGCAATTTTGAAAGTGGATCAACTGGAACTCGTGGAGTTGAGGCGGTCCCTCGAGCAAGCCGGGTTTTCCTCCGCGCGTTGCGGGACTTATCTAGTCCAGCTTACCCGCAGCCATTTGCAGAAAGGCGTGGGATCGGTTTTGAGTTTGGTGGTCAGCGGAATTGACGGCCAGTCGCGTCCGGTGGAAATCACCTTTGAGCCTTATGAGGGCGTGTGGTCCGAGCCCATGGGCGATTTCCCGTCGCAACCCGTCCAGTGTGTGGCTCGGCACGAGCCGGATGGCACGGCCTATTTGCATTTCAATATATTCGCCCGGGTGGCGATGAAGGATATTCGGACGCTGTTACGCTCCGTGCCTGCCGGGGGCGGTTTGGTGTTGGATCTGCGTGGGAATCAGGGAGGCATCGCAATCATGGCTTCCGGCATCGCCGGATGGTTGAGCGACCGCGAATACCAGCTCGGCACCATGCATCTGCGCCAGGGCCATCTCGATTTTTCGGTTGCACCCCAAGCGGGAGCTTTCCTGGGTCCTGTCGCCGTGCTCATCGACAGCGGGTCCGCATCCGCGAGTGAAATCCTGGCCGCCGGCCTGCAGGAAGCGCGACGCGCGCGGATTTTTGGCGAGCCCAGTGCCGGCGCGGCGCTACCTTCATCATTCAAGACCCTGCCCTCGGGCGATATTCTGCAGTATGTCATCGCCGATCTGCAGACGCCCGCAGGAGTTCTGCTCGAAGGTCGTGGAGTGGTTCCCGATGAACCAATCCTGCTCTCACGAAAGGATATTGCCGAGGGTCACGATCCAGTGGTCGAGGCGGCGCGGCGCTGGCTGCGGGAGCCGCGCGATCCACTCACGTCAACCGCTGCGACCCCTGAGCCAAGACAGCCATGAGGCAGTCGATAATAAAAACATCTCGCGGCATTGCGTTCGTTTTGATCTTCGCGTTGTTGTGCGGAAATCAACTCTGGAGTGCAGAAGCCGCGGATGAAGGCAAAATAAGGATGATCCTTTTCCGCTGGGTGGAAGCACTGGGCGGAGCGCAAAATATACATGAGCTCCATAGCGTGGATTATCGCTGCCGGATCAATTACGGTGCCGACCGGACGGCGGTGGAACTGCACGTTCGTTCTAACGCGGAAGGACATTACCGGTATGACTACGAATTGCCGGTTTATGGCCGATTGACGCAAGCCTATGACGGCCGGATTGCCTGGCAGCATAACGACGAGCTAGGCTCGGGTCTGCTATCAAAGCAGGAGCAGGTGCAGAATCTGCTGGGAATTAATTTTCGTTCGCCCCTGAGGGTGGGGCAGATCTATCCGGTGAAAAAAAGCCTGCCGGATGAAGCAATTGCCGGGCGCCGGCTGCAAGTTCTGGGGATGGAGGACCGCCAGGGTACTGGCAGTAAATGGTACTTCGATCCCGTCACGGGTCTGCGCGTGAGAGTGGAATTGCCCGGTGCCACCGGCGGTCCGCTGGTGATCGAATATTCGGATTTTCGCCGGGTGGAAAATGTGCTCGAACCTTTCCGGACCACCCGCTCGCAAGGTGGGCGGCAGATGGAGACGGTGATTCAGGCGGTACTCTATAATGAGGACATTGCGCCCATGCTGTTGAGCCCGCCACTTGATTTTTTGGAGGAAGCCGGGGAGGTAGAGCGAATCCTCGCCTTCCACCGGGAGGCCAGCGGACGGGCGGGCGCGCGGGATATCACCACCCGGGTCACGACGGAGATCACCGATATCACCACGTCCGGAATCAAATTCCCCACGATCATCTCCCAGAAAATGCCCAATCTGATTTTATGGGAAACGGACATGCCGGGCCTGGGAAAGTCGAGGGAGGGGTACGACGGAAAAACCGGCTGGGCTTGGAGCGAACTGCAAGGTTATCGCATAATGCAGGGCGCCGAGTTGCAACAATTGTTGGGTGCCGCGGATTTGCAGGGAGCTCTGGGACTGTACGAAAGATGTACTTTACGCCGCCGGCTGGAGGAGCGCGGGGATGATGACCATCGCAGCGTGGGCATCGCCTTGGCGACCAGCGCGGGACCGGCCGGGAAACTATTTTTCGACGTCAAATCCGGCCTGCTGGTGCGGATGGAGTCAATCGTTCAGGCGGGGCCGAGTGGGAAGCTGAACGTGGTGGCCGAGTTTTCCGATTTCCGGCGAATCGACGGCCAGGTTTTCGCCTTTCGAACGGTCGTCACTAATCCAGCCGTGCAGATGATCGTCACTGTGCAGACGATCAAACATAATGTTCCCTTGGACGACATCCTGTTTCTACCGAAGGAGGACGACTAAAGCGGTTTCCCATAACACGCCGGCCACTATATTTTGCATCAGTCTGTCTCGCGAAGGTGGGAAAGGAAACGAAGTCTTTCAGGGGAATTTACCCAGCAGTGTTTCGCGCGATAATGATTCTAGGGTTTTTAAATCCCGATTTGGGGCTTGGGGTCAACGGTGCTCCAAGGTCTCTTCGACTTTGGCTTTCTGACTCTGGAGCACGCCGTTGAACATCAGCAGACTCAAAGTGATTTCGGATTTTTTCTCAGCGAGGGTATAGACGGGTTCTTTGACCGTGGTCATCCCGGCGCCACCAACACCCACGGTCATAGCCGATGTATCCCTCGTGCCGGCAGCGACGTTGGTCATGCCGAGGTTCTGTTCGAATTTATAGACCCATACCTCGCCCTTCCCTCCCGACGATTCGACTGGCTGGATTTCGGCCGGATTGCCGAGTTTCTGCCGGATGATCTCGGCGGTCATGCCTTTTTCAAGTTTCGGGAAGGGCATCCCGGTATCCGAAGCGGGGGCGGCCGCTGGAGTGACCGCGTTTCCATCGGCCGGAGTGGCTGGACTGGAGCAGCCGGCAAGCCAGCAGCAAAATGCAGTGAGGAAGAGTGGGCCAAAGGAGCGTGCGCGCATATAAGAGTATAGTTAGGAGTTAACACGGTTTGGTTCCACCACCATTTAATCTATTATGAACGGTCGATAAAGTTTATCGATGGTGCGAACAACTCCGCGGTTTGAATCTTAATGCCTCAATTGGGTAACCGCCCACCTTCGCTAATCAGCGTTAATAGAACAAAGCGAGCGCGAGCCCGTAGGAAATCGCGGCGGATCCGTCCGGAATCTTCTCAATGCCCAGCTTCCAGGTCGCCGGGTTTGAGCAGTGTGGCGAAAAGGGCTTTGTTGGAGCCTTTCATGTAGGCTTCCTTGGGCTCGATCGTACCGTCCTTGATCCGGGCCATGAGACTGTTGTCCATGGTGACCATCCCTTCGGCCGTGCCGCTCTCGATGAGGCCGCGAATGTTGGCAATCTGTCCTGAGCGGATGGTATTGGGCAGAGCTTCATGCTGGAGCAGGATTTCGTGCACGGCGCAGCGGCCCTTCGGGATGCGCTTGCATAGCAGTTGTGCGACCACCCCGACCAGGCAGCCGGCGAGCATCACGCGCACCTGGTTCTGTTCCTCGGAGGGAAAAGTGTTGATGATGCGGTCAACGGTCTTGGGGGCGTTGTTGGTATGCAGCGTGCCGAAGACGAGCATGCCCATGGAGGCGCAGGAGAGCGCGAGCTTGATGGTTTCCATTTCGCGCATTTCACCGAGCAGTAGAATGTCGGGATCGTGGCGCATCGCGCCCTTCAGCGCCGCGGCAAACGACGCGGTGTGCTCGCCAACTTCGCGGTGAACGATGACCGATTTCTTGATCGGGTGCACAAACTCGATCGGGTCCTCGATCGTGATGATGTGCTTCGCGAGGTTCGTGTTGATGTAGTCGATCATCGCCGCGAGCGTGGTGGACTTGCCGGAGCCGGTCGGGCCGGTCACGACCACGAGACCTTGATCGAGGTGGCAGAGTTTCTTGAGGGCCTCGGGCAGGTTGAGCGTTTC
>JANYDX010000264.1 GCA_025363395.1 Verrucomicrobiota bacterium | reverse complement strand
CTTGGAAATCGGGCCGCCCACGTCGACGCTCCATTCCTTCTGCGAATAAGAACCGAGGGTCACACTGACTGAACCCTTGAAGCCGTCGAAATACGGACGTTTGGTGATGAGGTCGACAAAGCCACCGACATACATGGAGGCGCCTTGGACCGCGGTGGCTGGACCCTTGACGATGTTGACCGACTCGACGGAATTGAAATCGAGGGGCAGACCGTTGCCGTTGGAGGTGATGCGACCGCGCACCCCGTTGATGAAGAGGTCGGCGGTCTGGCCGCGGATACTGGGGTTGGCCGGTGCGCCGAAGTTGGTGGTGGTGTAGGCACTGGAGGTGAGCTTGGAGAAATCGAGCACGCTCGAGATGTTAATGTCGCTGAGCTGCTGGCGGGAGATAATCGTGACGTTGCGCGGGACATCGACGATGTTGTCGTCGGTGCCGAACACCGAGTTGAACGGACGCGAGGTTGGCAGGATTTGCTGTTCGGGTGCGACGCCGTTGACACTCAGTTTATCCAGCTCGAGCACGGGATCGGACGCTGGCTTGGGTTCTTCGGTCGTGGTCTGGGCGGATAGGCTGGCCGCGCACAGGAGCACGGTCGCCGCAAACAAATGCAGGCGCTTGGTATTCATCGATGGTTTGTGGTTGGTGAACAGCAATGAGGCAGGGCCATGCCCCGGCCCAGGCTGTTGTGGGAAACATAGCACGGCTTATGCCATTCCCTCGTCGACGGTCCGGGTTTGATTCCAACAGCGTTTAACTTGCACTCGCCAGACAGGAGGTGAGCCGTACATTCGCCGCATTCCGCCTATGTCTGTTTCCGCCGAAGCCACTACGCCGCGCAAATGGTATCAGTTTTCCCTTACCCAGCAGATCATGACCGGTCTCGTGGTCGGGGTGTTGCTCGGCTGGTGGATGAGCCGGCTGTCTCCGGAACGAAGGGCGGATTGGGGAACCTGGGTGGCGTTGATCCGGGATATTTTTTTGCATCTGATCAAGGCGATGATCGCGCCGCTGGTGTTTGGCAGCATCGTGCAGGGCATCGCTGGTACGGGCGACTTGAAGAAAGTCGGACGCATGGGTGCGAAGGCGCTGCTGTATTTCGAGATGGTCACCACGCTCGCGCTGGTGGTTGGCCTGACGATGGTAAACTGGCTCAAACCCGGAGCGGGCGTCGTGCTCAGCGGCAGTGTGGGTGCGCTGGGTACGGCCGTTCAAACCAAGCCGCTGACACTCGTGGAGACCGTCCTCCATACTTTTACCACGAGCCTGGTCGACGCGATGGCGCGCGGCGATGTGCTGCAGATTGTGTGCTTCTCCCTCATCTTTGCGATGGCGGTTATTGCGGCGGGGGAAGCCGGCCGGCCCATCCTTGTCTGGTGCGACAGTCTCACGCAGGTCATGTTTAAATTTGCGGGTCTCATTATGAAGTTTGCCCCTCTCGGAGTCGGGGCGGCGATGGCGGTGACCGTCGGTCACCAGGGACTCGATGTTTTGTTCAGTCTGGGAAAACTAGTCCTCACGCTTTACGCGGCCCTGATTATTTTTGTGGTGGTCGTGTTTGGCGCGGTCATCTGGCTGGTGAAAATTCCGCTGCGTCCATTTGTGCGGGCGGTGCGCGAGCCATTCACCGTCGCGTTCGCCACCGCCAACAGCGAATCTGCGCTGCCGAAGGCCTTTGAGAATATGGAAAAGGTCGGCGTGCCGCGCGGCATTGTGGGTTTCGTGCTGCCGGCGGGCTATACCTTCAATCTTGATGGCTCTACGCTGCATCTTGCGGTGGCCTCGGTTTTCGTGGCGCAGGCGGCGGAGTCCACGACGGGAATTCATTTCGGACTCGGCCAGCAAATCACCATGATGCTCACGCTGATGCTGACCTCGAAGGGCGTGGCCGCGGTGCCGCGGGCCTCGCTGGTGATTTTGATCGCGGCGTTGCAGTCCTTTGGTCTGCCCCTGGAAGGTGCCGCGATGATTCTCGGGGTCGACGCGCTGATGGACATGGCCCGCACCTCGGTCAACGTGCTGGGGAACTGTCTGGCCAGTGTGGTCGTGGCGCGCTGGGAGGGTGAGTTCGATTACGCCAAGGCGGCGGCGTTTGGCGTGGAGCGTGACATAAAATCATGAAGGGCTAACCCGCGGTCCGGCCCAGTCTTAGGGTTTCCGGGCAAATGATTTGCTCGCCGGCGGCGCGGAGGTAGATTCCATGCATTCCATGGGAGATTTATTCAGCAACACGATCGAGGCGTTGATGATTGCGGTGCTCGTGCTGGCCAACGGTTTTTTCGTGGCGGCCGAGTTTGCGCTCGTCAAAGTCCGCGCGAGCCAGCTCCGCCCTCTCGCCAAAAAAGGGGGCTGGCGCGTCAAGTTCGCCTTGCGCGCCACCGACCGGCTTGGCGCGATGCTCTCCGCCGCGCAGCTCGGCGTCACCCTCGCCAGCCTCGGCCTCGGCTGGGTGGGCGAGCCGTTTGTGGCTCATCGGCTGGAGCCGCTGCTCGCCCGCCTAGGGGTGACCGAACCGGGCACAGTGTCGTCGATCTCGTTCGCGATCGCCTTCAGCGTGATCACTTTTGTTCACATCATTTTCGGCGAACTGGGGCCCAAGGCGGTGGCCATTCAGCGCGCCAAAAAAATCGCACTGTGGTTTTCCGGTCCGCTGCTGGCGTTCTATTATGTGTTCTTCCCCTTCATCTGGCTGCTCAACGTTTCCGCCAACCGGCTGTTGAGCTGGTTCGGACTGCGTCCGGCGGGAGAAGGTGAGCACACGCTGAGCACCGAGGAACTCGAGTACGTGTTCAGCAATGCGCGGCACGTTCATCCGGGCGATGCACTCATCAACAAGCTGATGGTTCAGTCGCTTCGCGCCCGCGAAACCAAGGCGCAGCAAATCATGCGCCCGCGCGACCAGGTCGTTGCGCTGTGGCTCGACAAACCCCTCGCGGAAAATTTGCGTATTGCGCAGACCAGCGGCCACAGCCGTTTTCCCGTTTGTTCGGGGTCGATCGACAAGGTCGTAGGCCTGCTCCTCGTGCGCGAGTGGCTGTGGCAGATCCAGGCACTGGGAACGGATACGCCGTTCGAGCCGCTGGTGCGCGAAGTGGTGGAGTTTGAACTCACCACGCCGCTGCACACCATGATCGAGCGTTTCCGGTCGGCGCGCAGCCATCTCGCGGTCGTGCTCGATGACAACCAGCGGCTGGCG
>JANYDX010000259.1 GCA_025363395.1 Verrucomicrobiota bacterium | reverse complement strand
TCCCGGTCGCGCCGCTGCCGGGCGTGGCGGGCGCACGGCCAGCAAGGCGATCACTGCGGCGCCGACAAAGAGCGGCGCACTCGCCTTGGTGGCCTGCATCAAACCGGCGCATCCGCCGGCGGCGATCGCCCACGCCAGATGACCGTGACGCCACCACCGCTGCGCACAGACGAGCGTGCCGAGTGTGAAGGTGACGAGCAGCGTTTCCTGAATGAAGTAACGGCTGTAGTACACCGCCGGCGGTGACACCGCGAGGAACGCGGCGGCCGCGAGCGCGGGCCAGTGAGCGGTGCCATTCATCCTGCTCAGGGCTGGCGAAGTGGCGAGTGCGGCGAGGAGCAGCACGGCGAGCGTGCCGGCTAGTGCGGGTACGAGCCGGACCGTGGTTTCGCTTAGCGTGGCGAGCGTGGTTTCGCCCCGCATCCAGGCAATCGGGAGCGCGGCGTAATAAAGCGTCGGACCGTGATGGTCGCGGGGATCGAAGGAGTAGTGGCCGCTTTCGATCAGCTCACCGAACTTCACGGCCTGATTGGCCTCGTCAGCATGCATCGGCCGGCCGCTGAGATCAACGGTACGGAGCCAGAGTGCACCGCCGGCGATGAGCCCGAGAGTCAGCCAGCGGAGGAGCGGGGACGACATGGAACAATGGCGTCCATCGCGGACAGGATTACTTCACCAACTGCCCGTGAACCTCGACTTCGACGTAGTGATTCAGTTCGTCGGAGGTGTTGCCGGTGCTGTAGAAGCGAACGTAGCGCGCCGTGGCGCCGTGGGCTTCGATCAAGCGTCCCTCGAAGGTTTCGATGTAGGCCGGATCGGTGCCCGCGCCCAGGCCGGCGGAGTTGGTGTCGTCGTTGTTGAACAGGGTGCGGACGCCTTTTTTGAATTCAGGATCGTCGGAAACCTGGGCGACGACGGCGTGGTAGACGCGCGCTTGCGAATGGAAGTGCCAGACGACAATCGCGGCGAGCTTCGCGGGCGCACCGAGGTCGATCTGAACCCATTGCACTCCCGGCCCGAGTTCGACGTAGCTGCCGTCGGCGCCGGTCTTGTCGCCATCGGTGATCAGGGAAAGTTCGCCGACCACCGGGAGCGAGTCACTGCTCGTGACCGTTTTGTCCTTGGAAAGATTCACCGTGCCGGCGGGCACCATTAAATCGGGACGCCGGCCGTTGCGCGGTTTTTCCAGATTGGCGAGTTGCACGGGGCGCGGAGTGCCGACAAAGAGCGGGCGCGGCAGCTCGAGTTTGAGCGGAACCTCGTCGGCGGCGCGGGCGGAGCCAAGCAGCGCGGCCAAGGCGAGGAGGAGGGAGAGTTTTTTGCTGATCATGTTATGAGGAACGAGGTCGGTGTGGTAGGGCGGATTATCCTTAATCCGCCGTTCTTCCCGGCGCGTTAGGGATAACGCGCCCTACCCAGGATATGAATGCAATGACGAAGAACGGTCGATGAGTTCAGGCGATAAAATCCGCGGGAGCAAACGTGAGCATTTTTTGCGCGGCGACGGCTTCGTTCACCTTGAGAACGGTGACTGCGGTGGCAAAGGCTGATTCGCCGGGGCACGCGAGCGGCGTGCCGTCGCGGATGGCGCCGAAGAAATTTTCGAGATGCGGTTGGTGGATCGCCTTGTCGAGTGTGACCGGAATGTCCCACGCGGAAAGCTCGGCGGTTTCGCGGACGTCGACGACCGAGGATTTGGACGGGCCTCCGAGTTTCGGCCGGGCTTTCTCCCATGGTTTCACCGGAGCAGGGGCGCCCTCGCCGGAGCCGGGACGGGAGACGAAGTTCTTGTCGACCCATTGATCCCACTCGGGTGCGCGGGCCTCGCGATAGAGTTTCGTGTATTTCGGATTCTCGGACATCTTCAACGCGCCTTCGTCGCCCATGAAATATTCATGGTAGCCGCCGCCGGCGCTGGTGGTCGTGAGTACGCCATAGGTGCTGCGCACGATTCCTGACGGCGTCGGAAACTCGTAGATGGCGGTGACATTGTCATACCATTCATGGGTCTTGTAGTAGTCGGCGCCGCCGCCGGCGATGACCGAGCTGGGATTTGCGCCGAGAAACCAGTTGAAGACATCGATCTGGTGTGCGCCGAGATCGGAGATGGGGCCGCCGGCGTAGCGTTTGAACCAGCGCCAGTTCCGGAATTCGTGCATGTTGGCGTAGCCGAAGGCGTGAAGCTTGGCTTCGGGCAGAGCGTGGCTGGCGGGGAAGCCAAGGTCATCCGTGACGGCGCGATTCCACTGGCCGCTGGCGTTGTTGATGCGCCCGAGGAGGTGGGCCTCGGTCAACAGGCGATTTTTCGCATGCTGGTAACGCGGATTGCTGCGGCGCTGGTGGCCGACTTGGAGGAGTTTTTTCATTTCCCGCGCAGTGACCACCATGGAACGGGCGCCCTCGACCGTGTTGGACATCAGTTTCTCGCAGTAAACATGGTGTCCGGCGCGGAGTGCGGCGTTGGTGTGCTCTGCGTGCATGAAATCAGGCGTCGCGATGATGACGGCGTCGAGGTCCGGCACACTCGATAGCAGCTCGCGGTAATCCTCGAAGGGTTTCGCGTCGTGCCCGAATTTCTTGAGCAGGCGTTCGCCGTAGGTGCGGTTGTACGGCCAGATATCACACACCGCGAGGAAGCGGAGATCGGGAATCTTGAGCGCGGCATTGAGGAGCACGCGGCCCTGTTCGCCGCATCCGATGAGCGCGACGTTGAGGGTGCGGGAGCCACCGCCGGTGGTGGCGGCGCGGGCGATGTAAGGCGCGGCGAGGAGCGCCACTCCCAGCTTGGCGCTGGTGGTGAGGAAATCCCGGCGGCTGAGCGGCGGGGCGGACGGAGTAAAGTCGGACATGGCGGTGCGGCTCAGTCGATTTTATCCGGCCAGAGTGAAAACCGGTTGTAGCGCACGAGGGCGAGCGCACCGGCGAACATTGCCACATGAATGCCCAGCCACGCGACCCCTTCGCTTTCCTGCACCGCCATCAGACCGAAGGAAAGTCCGACGTAAACGAGGCCGGTGAGAAAGAGGGTGCAGCGCGTCTTGATCCCCAGCAGCAGCGCGGCGCCGAGCACGACCAGCAGATACCCGAGGCAAAGGGCGAAGTTCTTCGTCGCCCACAGCGGCAGGAACGAGGCTCCGGTGATGCCCTGTGCCATGTGCGTCATGTTCTCGGAATAATTTTGGAGTGAATAGGTGCCCTTGGCCTCGAATTTTTCCACGCCGGCGAAAAAGGTGCGCAGGCCGAGGAAAAGGCGGAGCAGGGCAAAAGCCGCGAAGTATTCGCAGCGGGATTGGGCAGGGGCGGAATCACTCATGATAGGGAGATAGGCTGGATCGCTCAGACGCCGAAGCCGGGGCGATAGTTTTTGGAAATGAATTGGTTGGCCTCGGGCAGGTTGGTGACCTTCAGCGCGGCGGAATCCCATTCGATGCGACGGCGCGCGCGCACCGCGACATTGCTCAGCAGCACCGTCTCGGTGAGCCGGGACGAATAATCGAAGTTGGAGCCGGCCGGCGTGCCGCCCTTGCAGGCGCGGACCCATTCGGCGAAGTGGCCGCCCGTGATGCGCGGGAGGGTTTTCGCAGGCAGGCTGGGGGAGAGCTCCTTCATCTTAACCTCGGGAATAATGCGGGCGCTGGAATAGTAGGTGTCGGCAAAGACCGTCGCCTTGCTACCGACGATGAGCGAACCGTTGGGCTGGAGCTGGCGAGCCACTTCGAGATCCGGCGGGAGCGTCGGCAGCAGGCCGCCGTCGTACCAGGTCCACTTGACGGCCGGCAGATTGCCGCGCGCCGGGAATTCGTATTTCACCACGGAAGCGGTGGGCGGGCTGTAATTGGTTTGATGCGCGCTGATCGCCTCGACGCTGGTGGGCGCGGTCAGGTCGAGCGCCCAATACGCGCCGTCCATGATGTGGCAGCCCATGTCGCCCAGCGCGCCGGTGCCAAAATCCCAATACCCGCGCCAGCTGAACGGCAGGTAGGCGGGATCGTATTCGCGGACCTGGGCCACTCCGAGCCAGAGATCCCAGTCGAGGGTCGAAGGGACGACCGGCATGGATTTGCTGTGATCTGGTTTCTCGATGCCTTGCGGCCAGATTGGACGGTCGGTCCAGCTGTGAACTTCGCGCACGTCACCGAGGATGCCGGCTTGGTGCCACTCTTTGATGAGGCGCAGGCCTTCATTGGCGTGGCCTTGGTTGCCCATTTGCGTGGCGACCTTTTTCTCGCGTGCGAGGGCGGCGAGCTGCCGGGCTTCGCTGATGGTGTGGGTCAGGGGTTTTTCGACGAAGACATGTTTGCCGAGGGAGAGCGCGGCCATCGCGATCGGGAAATGCATGTGATCCGGAGTCGATACGGTGACGGCGTCGATCTTGTTGCCCAGTTTTTCGAGCATCACCCGGAAGTCCTTGAAATGGGGCACGCCGGGAAAAGCCTCGTACGCCTTCGCGGCGCGCACGTCATCGACGTCGCAGAACGCCACGAAGTTTTCGTCCTTCAGGCCGTCGACCGCATCCCAGCCGCGTCCGCCGACGCCGCAGCAGGCGATATTAAGTTTGTTGTTCGGCGACTGACCGGTTTCGCCCTGGCTGCGCAGGATGGCCGGCATGGTGAGCGCAGCGGAGGCGAGGGAGGCGGTCTTGATAAACGAGCGGCGGGAGACGATGGGGAAGTTCATGGGGAACGGGCAGGCTGGATTGGGAGGATGGGGAAATAGGCTCTGGCAAACGGAGAGGAAATGATCGGGGTGGAGCCGAGGGTAACGAAGAGTGGTGACGCAGGAAAAAACCTCCGGCTTCAGTCGCAGAATGAATAATCGTAGGGCTTGCGCATTTCGCGCGACAGATACGGATTGGCGGCTGCGGCGTTGTCGCCGGTAAAGAGCTCCTGCGTCGAATCCCAGGTCAGTTTCTTGCCGGTCCGGAGTGCGATGGCCCCGAGATGGCACAT